>JALOTU010000160.1 GCA_025457725.1 Verrucomicrobiota bacterium | reverse complement strand
CCCGGCACGGATACGTTGTGTTACAGGGTGGCAGGCGGTTGAGTCAAGCAAGGGCGTTGTGGGAAAAAGCTTTCTGAACTTTCAAACTCGCGACGGGGCGGCCGCGCATGTAAGGATGTTGCGACCTGCTGAACGCGGGCAATTCTTTTGTAGAGCGTGTGATCAAGAGAATGTTTATGTCGAAGTGGAGCTTGCTTTTCCTGTGCCTGACGATTCTCGGCACTTCGCAGCCGGCATCGGCGGCGAACGTTCCTCGTGCCAGGCATGTGTTCATCATCAGCGTTGACCAGGGCGACACGAGCGTCATCCTGCTCACCGCCGACCATGGGTCGCACGATGTCAAGGACGCGAGCGGGAGACTTGTGGCCACACACGGGTCGGCGGAAGCCGCCGATGTCACCATTCCCTGGATTGCCTGGGGCAGGGGAGTGAAGCCGCATTTCACCATCACCGCCCCGGTGGTTCAATACGACACCGCGGCCACGGCCCTCTGGCTGTTGGGGGTTCCGGTGCCGGAGAGCTTTTGGGGTCGTCCGGTGACCAGCGCCTTTGAATGACCTGCCGTTTACGACTGTCGCGGGCCGATCGGGGGAAACAACCGGCCTGTCCTGGCAAGGTAGGCGCGGTAGTCGTCGCCGTGAATTCTGGTCAGGTACGCCTCTTCATCCAGTGCCTTGAACAGAACGCAGGTTAAATGGAGCACCAGGATCAGCACCGGAATCCATGACGGCAGCAAGACCGTGGCGCCCGTGAGCATGACGATCTGGAAAAGATAGATCGGGTGCCGCACGACCCCGTAGGGGCCACGGGTGACCAATGAGTTCCGTTCGGCGTGGTCAATTCCGATTCGCCAGTGATCGCCCATTGCCTTGTAGCACCAGAGCGTTCCAGCGTGGCCGACCACGACGAGGGCCAACCCCAGGACGAGACCGGCGGGATGCAGCAGGTCGGAATGGAGTCGGAGCAGGATGCAGGCGGGCGGTGTTTGTTTGACCAGGAGGGGAAAGGTGATCCAGCCCGCCACGACCAGCATCCAGCCCAGCCAGAGCACATGTTCCTTGACCCCATTGGGCCGCACATTGGGGTATCTTCCGATGTGCCGCCGCACCCGCTGGGCCTGAAGCCAGACCCCGCCCCAGTAAACCAGCGCGGACGCCAGCACGATGCCGCGCCGGAGGGTCAATTCATCAACGTTCATGTTGGGCCGCTCTTTCTGCGCGGAGCACGCGCTGGAGTTCCATGACCCAGTGCTTCCTGATGTCATGCCAGGCATCGGCGGCGAAAATGACCTGGGCGGGGTCGGCATCCAATTCGACGTCCATCGCGGGCTTGTTGGTGGGGGCGTATTGGTTGATCCAGGTGATCACATCGGGTTGCTGCAGAAATTTTCGCGTGTCCATGATCCTGCTATGATTTGCGCCGGCGGGCAATGGCACATTCCGGATTTCAGCCTGGCCGTTGGCCACATACTGGTTGGCGGCTCCGAGTCCCAGAAGATCAGCCCCAATAACATCCAGCCCAATGGAGTAGCCCGTGAACGCATCCGTGGAATCCGGGATGGAGTGAAGGCGTCCGGTCAAGGTCCAATTGGGCGGCATCAGCCGAGCCATGCCCCCGGCCGCGATGGCCGAGGCGTAACACACCGACCCCTCCGTCACGGCTCGAGGCTCCGTGCTGAGAGGATCGATAATCTCGTAGCGATCCTCCTCCTGTGCGGTCAGCGGGTTATAGACTTTTATCCTCCTCGCCAGCTTGCCTGCCATTTGGTGCAGCACCCGGATACATTGGAATCCGCCGAGACTGTGCCCGATTATCATCGGACGAAGCCCTTCGTGTTCAACATACCACGCCACCATCCCCGCGAGCTTCTTGCTGCCGGTGTAGCCACTGAGCGAATAGGTGCCATCGCGCGGATTCCGGAGTTGTGATGTCGGATAACCCATGCCCTCCAGGAACTCGGAAAACGAAATCATGTATTTCACCACGGAGGGAATCCCGCCGTGAAGATTGATGATGCGCGGGGCAGGTGCCTGCAACAGAACATTACGCACATCCTCAGGACTCACCCGGTCCGGATCCAGCGCCAGTATCTTTTCCTCCAGATCCGGCGAGAGGTTCAAACCCCGGTAACGCGTTGCCTGAACCGGTTGACGATCCTGGGGGGGGATGTAGTCGCTTCGCCGCGGTGAGGCACATCCGCACTCCAGAAGTGCGGCCAAACCGGCCAGAAAGAGCGCCAGCTGCGGAATCGAAGGCATTGCTCCCCGGTTCATGGACTATCCTCAGGCGTCCGGAACTGCTGTTGCAAATTGGTCTGGACCGACTCGATTTCCCTTGTTGTAAACACTGCCGACCGGTAGGTCAGACCGAAGTTTAGTTGCTTTCCAAATGTGGTGGCCGAAAGCACCAGCGGGGTCGCCGGGCCTGTCGATACCGCCCGGAAATAGTCCAGCGGTCGGGCGGTTGCGTCTTCCGGCCACAGCCGGTTCATGTTCAAATTGGTGATCCCTCCCCACAGAGGGTGGTGTTTGTGATAAAACGTCTTCTGCCGTGAAGTCGAGTACAGAGCCTGAAAACAGCCTGCGATCCGCAGATCCACCGGGCTCGCCAAATATAGCTTCTGCCTTTTAATCCGGGCCGTTTGCAGGTGAAGATCGGTCGCCAGCGTTTGGAGCGAAATGCCCTCCGGGACCGGGTGTGTGATGACGAAAGAGCCCAGGAAGAGCCCGAAAGTCCGGTGGCTGTCGATGCCGTATTCCTGTCGGACATTGACGATGGTTCCCAGGGAGATGTTCCGGCGCCGAGGCTCGACGATGCGCGCCGGTGCAAGCGGGCTCAGGGCCCGCATGAGCATCGCCAGCAACAAATCATGCAGCGTGATGCCCCAAGCCTTGGTTGTCTTGACCAGCCGATCCAGTGTTTCCGCGTCCGGGTGCAAGCGCCGGTAATGGTTGCCAAGATCCCCGGCATTGTGCAGGGGTGCACGGTAGGAATGTCGAATTCTTCGGATCTCCCCCGGCAACGCCAGGAGCTTGCGCACCGCCACTTTGAAATGCATCCCTCGCGGGTTGTCGTGCCGCAGCGGGTGACGATCGGGGGAATGAAGAAGGATTGGCGCACCACAGGCGAGGTAATCCGCAGCGATCTGGCGCAACAGCAGAACCACGGATTCCGCGTCTGCGATCGGATGGAAATAGGTGGCTCCCAGCAGAAAGCTGCCCTTCTCCGGCAGCACGAAGAATCGGATGGGGGTGAAGGCGCGGCTGATGTCAAATCTTGAATTCAATTGCCGATTCATCTCTGATTCTAGCGATTTCTCGGGGTCTGGTCCGGTTGTGCCCAAGCGGAGATCGAGCGGCAATGGGTTGCGATCGTATGTGAAGTGCCCGCTTTGACGATCGACCCGAAGGCTCGTCAGCCCATTCATTTCCAATCGCTTGGCAATGGTCAGCCGGAGGTTGTCGATCTCGGGAACCCCGGGGAATCGCATGACGTGGACCGCGTGGTAGGGATGCAGGTCATTCCACTGGAGCATGGATCGCTGGAAAACGTTGAATCGTGCTGGCTGGGGGTCGGAAAGCATCAGACAGCGCAGAGTTTATGGGGTTCTGCCATTCAAACAAGTCTGTGGAAAGGAAGAACTGCCGTGTGGCGCAGGACAAGGAATTCCCAGCCTTCGTGGTCAGCTGCCGATCCGACCAACTGAGCTCAGACAGTGATTGTGACAGCCGGGGCGGTGGGATGGGTTTGCGATAAAAGTGATCCGCCGCAGCGTTCCGGGTGAGAGTCTTGAGGACAACCACGACGGACCAGTTTTAAGCTCCACTACCAAATAAAAACCGAGTCATTTGTACCGCTTCTGACTCGGTCAGCAATCGATAGGTACCTCAGCAATGTCCTCAAGCAAACACCATGCCTGAGCGCCGGACTCGGCTCATGTGATGAAACATAAGACTCAAATAATGAACATGTTAAACGACTATCTGTTGCTTTTTGCATGGCTGCTCGCATGGACTGAACAGCGCTCGATTTGTAATGTTTTCCGACGGATTATTCAGTCTTATTGCCGCGGCCTGTAGGTTGCATCTTTGTAATTGTTTGTTATTAAATCAGTTGCGTGGTCCAATGTGGTCGTGGGCGATATGTAAGTTAGTTTGACCAGATCCGCTCCCGGTAAGGAGGAGAATCGGCACTCGCATGGTTGCCCTTCAATCACGGAGGACTGATGCGCGGGTGATGGTCGATAGGTCGCATCGGCTCCCTGGCGCCTGCCCAAGGATGGCCCCACTGGTCTGCCATCGGACAATCCATTTCGCCAACCGGCTGGGGCAGGGGTGGTTTTGGGGCTGGTCCGCACCCAGCCTCCTCGTGATTTCGGCGGAGAGAGGAGTTAGAAGGCTTGCCGTTACATGCAATTGTCCGCATTACTCGTGGCGGACTGCCGACATGAAATACCTTCCTTCCCAGCTGCTTTTCCTGCTTCAGAACCGCGCCGGTCGCCGCAATGTGGTGCTGCTGGGTAAGTTCATCTCCGCTTTCGCGGGCATCGTGACGATATACAGCGTGTTGTTTCATGTGCTGATGGCCCGCGAGGGGCAGGAGCACACCTGGATTACCGGCTTCTATTGGACCCTTACGGTCATGTCCACTTTGGGTTTTGGGGACATTACATTTCATACCGATCTGGGCCGGTTGTTCTCTATTCTTGTCCTGGTGTCGGGGAGCACGTTCATGCTGATTTTGCTTCCGTTCACGTTCATTGAGTTCTTTTACTCGCCTTGGATGAAGGCGCAGCAGGCAGCGCGTGTTCCGCTGGAACTTCCGCCAGACGCGAAGGGTCACGTGGTCTTGACGCACCTGGATACCGTCACCGCTGCTCTGATTCAAAAGCTCGATCAGTTCCACTACCCGTATGTGCTGCTGGTGGCTGATATCAACGAGGCACAAACCCTCTTGGACGATGGTTATCGGGTCGTGGTGGGCGCCCTGGACGACCCGGAAAGCTATAGCCGGGTCCGTGTGGATCGTGCTGCCTTGGTGGTGTCCACCGGCGCAGACGTCACCAGCACCAACGTGGCCTTCACCGTGCGGGAGACAAACGACCAGGTGCCCATCATTTCCCTGGCCCGATCGCAGGCTGGGCAGGATGTTTTACGTCTGGCTGGCTGTAATCATGTGCTCCGCCTCGGCGAAATGATGGGTCAGTTTCTATCCCGCCGGGTCATGGGCGGGGACGCCTTGACCCATATCATTGGGAAGTTCGATGAGTTGTTGATCGCGGAGACGCTTGCGACTGGAACCCCGCTGGTTGGCAAGACGCTTGCGGAAACGCGGTTGCGCGAGAGCACAGGAGTCACCGTCGTGGGGCTCTGGGAGCGTGGCAGGTTCCAGGTGGCCCGGCCCGAGACTAAGGTCACCGCCAGCTCCGTCCTCGTGATGGCCGGCTCCAGGGATCAGTTGAGGCGCTATGATGAGTTGTTCTGCATCTACCATGCAATTGACGCGCCGGTGACGGTGCTGGGAGGAGGTCGCGTAGGCCGGGCCACCGCCCGGGCCCTCCGGCAAAGGCAGATCGAATGTCGCATTGTCGAAAAGCTCCCCGGCCGCGTGCCGGATGACGAGGAAACCATTATCGGCGATGCCGCGGATCCCAAGTTTCTTGAGCAAGCGGGTCTGCTGCAGAGTCCCTCGGTGGTGATCACACCCCGCGATGACGATCTGAACATCTATTTGACGATTCTCTGCCGGAAACTGCACCCGGACATTCAGATTATTTCCCGGGCCACATTGGATCGCAACGTCAACAGCCTGCATCGCGCCGGTGCGGATTTCGTGGCGTCGTACGCCTCCATGGGGGCGAATGCGATCTTCAATTTGCTCCAACGAGGCGACGTCCTGATGGTGGCCGAAGGGTTGGATGTGTTCAAAGTCACGATGCCCGAAGCCCTGGGCGGCAGGTCGATCGCCGATTCCAATGTGCGTCAGGAAACCGGATGCACCATCGTGGCCCTCAG
>JALOTU010000159.1 GCA_025457725.1 Verrucomicrobiota bacterium | reverse complement strand
CATCTAAGCCCAGAAGCGACACCTGGTTCGTGACACCCTTCATCACATGCTCCAACATTTCTGGCAATGGAGCCGTGCGGGGCTCAAGCGCCGGTGATGCCTGCAGAGCAGTGGACAAAAACAAGGTAATCGTGGCAGCAGTAATAAATCGTCGTGGCAAAGCCGTTCTCATTGCAGGTCTCGACTGGTTACGCCCTCAACACCTCCGCCGACTTGGGCACGTCCTGCAAGATCTGGGCGATGATCCGGTCGGTGGTGATGCCCTCGGCCTCGGCTTCGAAATTGAGGATGAGCCGGTGCCGCAGGGCGGGGTAGGCCACCGCCTCGATGTCGTCGAAGCTGACATTGAACCGGCCCTGGGCCAGGGCGCGGACCTTGCCGCCGAGCAGGAGAGTTTGCGCGCCCCGCGGGCTGCTGCCGAAGCGCAAGTACTGGGTGGAGATGGCGGAGGCGGTCTCGGTGTTGGGATGTGTGGCCAGGACCAGGCGCACGGCGAAGTCCTGGACGTGCGTGGCCACCGGCACTTCCCGCACCAGCGTCATCAGACTCGTGAGTTGCTCGCGTTGCACGACCTTGTCCACGTGCGCCCGGGTGCCGCTGGTGGTGCGGTTGAGCACTTCGCTCAGCTCCGCCCCGGTCGGATACCCGACGATCACCTTGAAGAAGAACCGGTCGAGCTGGGCTTCCGGCAGCGGGTAGGTGCCCTCCTGATCGATGGGATTCTGGGTTGCCATCACGAAGAAGGGTTCGGCCAGCTTGCGGATTTCCCCTCCCGCCGTGACCTGCTTTTCCTGCATGGCCTCGAGCATGGCGGACTGGGTCTTGGGCGTCGCCCGGTTGATTTCGTCGGCCAGGATCAGGTGGGCGAAGATCGGTCCGTGCTGGAACTCGAACGCGCGCCGGCCGCCGGCGGTTTCCATGACGATGTTGGTGCCCAGGATGTCCGCCGGCATCAGGTCGGGCGTGAACTGGATGCGGTTGAACGGCATGTCGAGGGCCTCCCCCAGCGTGCGCACCAGCAGGGTCTTGCCCAGACCGGGCACGCCTTCGAGCAATACATGACCGCCCGCAAACAGGGCGGTCAGGGTCGAGTCCACGATTTCCTCGTGCCCGACAATGACCTTGCCGATCTCGTCGCGGAGTCGGGTGTAGCACTCCCGGAATGTCTGGATTTGTTCCTCGGTGTTCATTGTTTCAAATCGTCGAAATAATCCTTCACCGCTCCCTGGTAGGAGCGGGGGACCTTGTCCTGGTTCACGGCGCTGGCGGCGTCGGCCTGCGCCGCGGTCGCGGCCTCATGAAACTGGATCTGACTCGTCCCCTTGATGCTCACGCCCTTCAGACTGATGCTGGGCATGGGGCCGCCGGGCGAGAACTGGCCGGGGATCTTGCTGGGATCCAGGTTGGGATTCAACTCGCCTTCGCCACGATCACTGATGCCGCGCGGATCCATGTCCGGCCGCATCACGCCGGAGTTGTCCACCAGGTCCGACCATGAACCGTCATACATCCAACCGCTGCTTTCGTCGGCCCAGGTGCCGACCCCGCTTCCGGGTTTGCCGCCCTGGCCCCAGCTGCGGCCCCGGCACATGCCGCAGCCCCGGCCGTTGCAATTACCGCACAGGCCCCACTTCTGGCCGCTGGCGATGCACATGGACGCCTCCTTCATGGCCTCCATGGCGGCCATCAGCGACTGGGCGTCCCCGAACTGCTGCATCAGATTCTCCAGCTCCTTCTTCGCGTTGGCCAGGGACTGGGAGGCGCCGGTTTTGTCGCCCTGCTTCATTTGTTGGGCGGCTTGTTTGAGGTGCTGGGCGGCTGCGCCGTAAGGGCTGGCGGGATCCACGGCATTGGCGACCTCCTCCATCAGCCTTTGCAGTTCCTCGGGTGTCAACCCGGCTGATTGCAGCTGCTGCATCATCTTGTCGAGGGTCTGCTGGGCCATGTCGGCCTGGCCGTTCTCGAGTTGCTCGGCGAGGTCTTTGCCCAGCTTCTGCATCTGTGCCTGGAGCTGCTGCATTTTCTGGGCGGCCTGCTTGAGCTTTTCGAGATCCGTGGTGGCGGCGGCAAGGTTTTGCAGGAACAGGTCGGCCTGATTGGCCGCGAGCGCCTGGATGGCCGCCTCCAGGTCGGGCAGGCTCATGCCCAGGTCCGCCGCCTGGGCGGACAAGGAGGCAAGCGACTGCGCCATCTGGGCGCGTTCGGCATCGCTGCCACCGCCCTTGCTTGCCAGATCGCGCGCCTTCTGTTGCAACTGATCCAGCTGCTGCTGCATTTGCTGCATTTTTTCTGGATCCGGCTTGGTGGAGCCGAGCTGTTTTTGGAGGGCTTCCATCTGCTTTTGCGTGGACGCGGCGCTTGTCTGGCTGGCATGGGGCTGGGAATGCGCGGCCTGTTGCAACCGTTTGAGACCGGGTTCTTTCCCGAACTCGTCCAGTTGCTGCTTGAGCTTGTCCTGCATGGTGGAGATGCCCTGGAGCGCCTCGCTGCGGGTGAGCGTGGCCTTCTGGAATTCCTGGCCCAACGCATTGGCCGCCTCCAGCGCCTGCTTCACCCCCTCGTTGACCGGTGGGCGCTGTACCAGCTCACGCCGGGTGAGTTGATCCAGGTGCCTCCCCACCTCCTCGATGCGAGCGGCGTTTGTCTGTTCCTGCTTGAAGCGTTCGGTTCGGTATTCGGGAACGAATCCCAATCCGAAACCCACGGCGAGGATCAACACCGTCCAGCGGGCGAGCCGCGGCAGGCGGAATTGAACCAGCCGACGCTCGCGCAGTCGGCCGGCATGGCCGGCCGCGTCGGCCAGAACCAGATCGCGCCACGGGCCGGCGCGTTCCGCCTTCGACAATTCCATCGCCGTGCTCAGCCGCTCCTTGAGCCCTTCCTGAAGATCCAGCCAACAGGCCGTGACGGACAGCGGTTCGCGCCTCCAGCCTCCGAGAACAAACCCAATCACCGGGCAGGCCGCCGCGAAGGCGCCCGCCAGCAACACGGTGGAGAACGGGAACGGGAGAAGTTTGTAAAGCCCCAGCGCCAGCAGCCAGGCGCAGGCGCCGATGAACAGTCCCGACCACAAGCCGCGCAACCCCCGTTGAAGCCGCCTCAACCGCGCCGCTTTGGACAGCGTAACTTGAATGAGCTCGATTTCACTCATGCCGATCCTTGCTGTCAGACCTCATGGAGACCTCATGGGGGCTGCCTGGATTTGAAGGCGTTCCCCATGGATGTCCGTATGGGGGCACAATGGACCTGTGCAGCGGTTCTGGCGAGCGAATTGCACCTTCCCGAGGCAGGGGTTCGGCGCCAACTGTGAAGGGTGGAATCCGGTTATTGCCGCTCGTATTCGCCCTTGCCGCTCCTTTTCAACACGGTAAACCCGGCTTTCTTGGCGTCGGTGATCGAGAGCGGCTTGAGCTTGATGGGGGAACTGAACGACGAAAACACCTTGCGCACGGGCTTCTTGCACGCCGGGCACCGGGTCAGGGGCCTGGCGCTCAGGGGGCGCATCAGGGTGAACCTCCCGCCACAGACCCTGCAGTCCCCTTCGCAAACTTCGTATTCGTAGATCGGCATCGTTTGTCGCAGCAAGGTATATCAGCCCGTCGATCGGTGCAGCCACAAACCGTTGAAAAAACCGGCGTGAAGTGATCCGTCCGTGACGTCCGGGGATTTCTATGGCATTGGTAACCCATGCCCAAGCTGAAAGCTAATGAGATCAAGAAGGCGCTCAAGTCCATACCGGACTGGAAACAGCAGGAATCCACCATCCTGCGAACCTTCGTGTTCAAGGATTTCCCCGCAGCCGTCCGGTTTGTCAACAAGGTGGCTGAAAAGGCCGAGCATGCCTGGCATCATCCGGACATCGACATCCGCTGGAACAAGGTGAAACTGGTGCTGACGACGCACGATCAAGGCGGGTTGACGCCGGCCGATTTCAAACTCGCCAAGCTGTTCGACCGCCTCTGAACCGGAACCCGGAAGAATAACCTGGTCCGGGCCAGGGCCGGACACGGATTCACGCCTTCTGTGTGCCGCTCCTGTGATGGTGCGCCCCGAACGCGCCGGAACCGCGATGCCCGTCCGTCCGCTGTATTCGTCCGGTGTTGGGGTTGTGTCTCCGCGGATCCGCCCTCAGGGCGCCACTTTCAAATCGGCCAGGCAGGCGGACACGAGACCGTTGATGCGGACGTCCCGGTTTTCCGGATTCGCCTTCTGGAGGTCGGTCAGTTCGTAGGAACGATACAGAAGCTCGGAATCCTTGCGGCCCACCACGTCGATCACCAGCGCGCCCACCTCGAAATAGTCCCGGCTCTTCTTTTCGGCCAATGCCTTGTGCGCCTTCTCGGAAAGCGCCGCCGCATCCCGTCCGTATCCGAAGTACTCATCATAGGTGATGGTGGTGGCGTTGCCGGCCACCACGACCAGGTAACCCACCTGCACCTCGCCGCCGGTCGCCACCTGTTTGAGTCCCTTCTGCGCCAGGTCCCTGCTGATGGCCGCTTGAATCATCTGATGCGCCTCCTGGCGCTTCTGGGTCGATACCGCGCCGGCGGGAGCCTTGGACGGCATGAAGGAGAAGGTGCTGGCGCGGACAGGCCCCTTGTCCACCCGGGTGGGCACCGACGAACAACCCGAGACCCACACGGCAACCACGGCAAGAGCGATCCAGAGACAATGTTTCATACGGACCGTGTATGCAATGGACCACGGGAAGTCAATGCCGCGGCGGGACTCGCATGCGCGCACGGTTGGTTGTTGCCTCCTCTCCTCGGTCCTCCCCGTTCCTGCATCACAGGGAGGGAATCCGGCGAGAGACTCCTTCGCGCCTAGCGCCCCGGAACCGTTTCCCTGCCCCAGCCCTGTGGCGCACGACGTAAGGAGTGCTTCGGGCGCCTCATCGATTCCTGCCGGGAAGTTCCAGTCGTGCCGGATGGTGGTTCCGGCATCCAAGCCCCTTGGTCAGTCTTCCTCGAGGAAGGCGGCCACCTTGGCCTGGATGGTCTGTTCCGAGCCCGGAACGCTGAGGATGTCGCATTCGCTTCCCAGGATGAACGGATGCCCGGACTCGCGCATCCGCCGCAACAAGTCGCGCGAGAGCTGTTGCACTTTCGCGACGCTCATCAGTTCATCCGAGTAGAACTGCTTGGTCGGCAGGTTGCCGTAGAGCACCGTCGTTTTCGGCACCAGCGCCGCGTCCTCCCACAACAGCCGCGAGCTGCCCAGGCTCAGGATCGCCGGGTCCAGGCTCGCAAAGCGTTCCACCATGCCGTCGAGCAGCTCCCCGCAGTCGTGGAAAATCAGGTCCACTCCCCGATTCCGCAGTTGCTCCCGGATGACTCGGTTGAACTGCATCACGTAGCGATCAAACACCTCGTAGCTCCCGGCCAGTTGGTTGGGGGAGAAGAACACCTTGTTGGCGGCCGGCTCGCACAGGATGATCGCCTCGGCGCCGGCTGCCATCTGCGCCTCAAGATACTCCTGGATGACCCGGCTCGCCATGGCGAGCAACCGCTCCACCAGCGCCACTTCCAATTCCTCCTCCGCCGTGATGCCCGTGCCGGCCAGGAACACCGGGGTAATCGGATCGGAGATCAGCTTCGTCATCAGCGAGAAGGGGCCAATGCCCATGCCCACCGCAACGAGGTCGGTTTGCGTGTCGATGTAGCGGATGGCGTCGCAAACCGCCTCCATGTTCGCGGTCAGGGCGAACGGTCCGTCCTCCTCCGGCATCTCGGTGAAATGGTGGGTGTTCACCTGTGCCGGTGCGACGCCCCGTGCCAGCAGCAGGGCTTCCTTTTCGAGCTTGAGATCCATCAAGGGAAGAGCGAGCGGGCAACGAAACCGCCGCGCCGCATCCTCCACGACCCGGCCCAACCGCCCGCCGTCCCGCATGCGTGCCGATGGGCATGCGCAGTCCGGATCCGGCGAGGTCGAGGTAAAACGGACGATCCATGTCCGGGCTCCGAATCAGTTCCGGGCCCGCAACAGCTCCATGGCCGTATCCACCGCGCTGCCCGCGTCGGGCGAGTAACCGTCGGCCCCGATTTCGCGGGCGAACTCCTGCGTGATGGGGGCGCCGCCCACGACAACCTTCGCCGTCGAGCCGGTCCCGCGGATGGCCTTCACGGTTTCGCGCATCGCCGGCATGGTAGTGGTCAGGAGGGCGGAGAGCCCCACGAGCTTGGGCTTGTGCTGTTGGACCGCCTCGACAAACTTCGCGGCCGGCACGTTCACGCCCAAGTCGATCACCTCCATGTTCGCGCCCTTCCACATCATGGCGACGAGATTCTTGCCGATGTCGTGCAAATCACCTTCCACCGTGCCGATCACCGCCGTGTGCTCGGGCTTGACGCCCGCCGCCACCAGTTGCGGTTCGAGCACCCGCAGCGCCTCCTTCATTGCCCGTGCCGCGATCAGCATTTCCGGCACGAAAATCTCGTTCCGCTTGAACTTCTCACCCACGATGGCCATGCCCGGCACCAGCCGGTTTTCGACGATGTCCTTCGCCGACTCGCCGGCGGTGAGGCACTGTTGAACCAAATCGGGAACCTCTTTGCGTTTGCCCGCAATGATGGCCTGCGTCAGGGGATGCTGTTCATTCATAGGCCGGTGAGGATCTCATGGGGCGGGGAGTTCGTATTGTATGCTGGTGCTTTTCTTTTGTATCGGCGTGCTTGGGCAGTAACGGCTGCCTCCCTGTTGATGCCTTCCTCCCCGTCT
>JALOTU010000158.1 GCA_025457725.1 Verrucomicrobiota bacterium | reverse complement strand
TCATCCAGCCGCTGCTGGAGAACCTCGCGCCCGGCAGGAAGACCTGGCTGACCGTACGGAATGACGACATCTACACCTTTCGTTTCGGCGATCCCGCTTACGCGCGCGAGTACATCCTGAACATGCCCCCGGCTGACAAACTGACCGGCTTTTACATGGGGCCGGACGGCTATGTTTGGGGACGGGACTTCCTGGAGCGCCATCCCGACCCCGGCCCGCGTCCCTTGGTGATGCAGAAGCAATGGTATTCGTTCATGCTCTGGGGGCGGCTGGCCTACGATCCCTCGCTGCCGGACTCCCGCTTCGAGCGGTTGCTGGCGGCCCGCCATCCCAAGGCTTCGTCGTATCATCTCTTCCGTGCTCTGCAAGGCGCTTCCCAGGTCATGCCGCTGACCACGCGCTTCTTCTGGGGGGACATCGACCTCAAGTGGTATCCCGAGGCCTGCCTGAGCCATCCGAAGAGCAAGGGCTTCTATACCGTGCGCCATTTCATGGAAGGAATCTCCATGCCGGGCGCGGAGGTGTTGTGCATTCGCGACTGGCGTATCCGCCTCACCGGCCGCCAGCCGATGACGGAGACCACACCGCTCGAAATCGCCGCAGCCCTGGACGGCGCAGTGGCGGAAACCCTGGCCTCACTCGAAGCACTCCGGGAAGCCGCCAAGGAGGACTCCGAACTCCGGAAAACCATCGCCGACTGCGAGGCCCTGGCCTGGCTGGGCCGCTACTATGCCTCCAAGATCCGCGGAGCCTGTGCGCTGGCCCTGTTTGACGCCAGCGGCGACAAGTTCGAGCACGAGGCGGCACTGCGCCACCTCGAAGAGGCCCTGGCCCACTGGAAGCGGTATGCGGCCATTCGTGACGCCCATTATGTTCCGGCCCTCTACAACCGCGTGGGCTATGTGAATGTGACGGAGTTGACGGAAAAAGTCGCGGCCGACATCGAGATCGCCCGCAACTGGAAGCCGGGCAGCCTCGCAGACGACGGCAAACGCTCCGGCTCTGAGAAAGGATTTCGCAAATGAGACTACCGATGAACACCATGCCCTTCACTTGCATCGCCACTTCCGCCTGGATGCTATTCGTGTTCCTCGGCCTCCCCGCACGTTCGTCGGCGGAGACCGTCGGGCTTTACTTTGATCCAGCCACACCGCAGATCGCCTTTGCCGCCGGCGACATCAAGGCTGCGCTGGAAAAGCGGGAGCTCACGGTCCACACCTACGACCTCGCCGCGCTGGCAAGAGCAGGTTCCGGCAAGAAGATCGTCCTCGCAGTCGCCACAGACAAAACGGCCGCGTCCCTGCTTTCAGCCCAAGGCGGCAAACCCGCCGCGGGTTCGGGCGCGCAAGCCTATGCCCTGCGCACCACGACCGCGCCTGACTTGAGTTACTGGGTGATGGGCGGCGATGCCAACGGCGCGATGTATGGCGGATTGCAGCTTGCCGAAAACATCAAATTCAACCAGTTCACGGGCGCCCATAACAACGAGGAGTCTCCGGCAATTCTGAAACGGGGCATCAAACTCAACCTGCCGTTGGACAATAACAGTTACACTTACCCGAGCTCGAATAAAAGCACTGCGGCCAAGCTGGCGATTCCCAATGTGTGGGACATGACCTTCTGGACAACCTGGTTCGATGAAATGGCGCGGCATCGATACAATGTTGTTTCCGTCTGGAACAACCATCCTTTCACATCGATGATCAAGATGGCGGATTACCCCGATGTCGCCATCCAAAACGTGACCGGATACGACGGCTACTCAAAGCCCATGTCGATTGATGAGAAGATTGATTTCTGGCGCAAGGTCATGGCCTACGCGCATTCGCGGGGCTTCAATTTCTATCTGGTCAACTGGAACATCTGGACCGATGGCGCCACCGGCAAATATGGGATTACTGACGATAGAAAGAAAGCGGCCACAAGCAAGGCCACCATTAACTACATGCGCAAGTGCATGACGATCCTCCTTGAGACCTACCCGGATCTTGATGGCTTTGGCGTCACCGAGGGTGAACACATGTCGGAAAATGATGACGAAAATTCCGAGTTCCTGGGAAAGACCTACGGTTTGGGGATGGCCGATTACGCCAAGCGTTATCCCGAAAGAAAACTGACGTTCATCCATCGCTGGCACATGGCTGACTTTTCGGAGATCAAAAAGAACTGCGCCGAACTCATGACGCTTCCCAACGTGACGTTCGACATGTCCTACAAATACAGCAAGGCCCACATGTACGCGACCGCCGTGCCGGGCTGGATGGGAGAATCGGAACAGAAGGCTCTCCGTGAAAACGGCATCAAGTCCTGGCTGACGGTTCGGAATGACGACTTTTACTACCATAACTGGGGGGATCCGGTTTTCGTGCGCGCCTACCTGAACGGTATCCCGGGCAAAGGCGATTGGTTCAGGGGTTTTTACATGGGTTCGGACGGTTTCGCCCCCACCCGGACATTCTTCAGCAAGAACAGCGTTACGCAGGGGCTCCTCGAAATCCAACGGCAGTGGTATATGTTCATGTTATGGGGACGCCTCGCCTACAATCCGGCGACCGCCGACACTGTGTTCAAGAACTCCATGGCGCTCAGATTTCCCGAGGTTTCCCCCGAGAATTTGTTTGCGGCCTGGAGCAAGGCTTCACGCGGCCTGCCCAAGGCGACCGAGCTCGTTCATGGGACTCTGAAACTCGACTTTCATTGGTGGCCTGAGGCGTGCCAATCGGACGAGGGTTTCGTGACGGCAACCCAATTTGCGGACGCCATCCCCGGCAAAGGCTCGACGCTCTGCAGCATTGCCGACTCCGCAGCCAATCGCAACAACGGCGGCAAGAGCTCCCATGGGCTGGCCGATGAAATCGAGGCGGACGCCGCGTCGGCGCTTGCTCTCGTCAAAACCATGAACGCGGCGTCCAATACCGAGTTGGGCGTGACGGTCAACAACATCAAAGCCATGTCCTACCTGACGATTTATTACGCCTATAAAATCCGCGGGGCGACCTGGTTGAAGGCCAAAGACAAGGACAAGGCCAGAGATTCGCTGGGCAGAGCCTACTGCTGGTGGATGAAGTACTCGAACCTGATGGACACCATGTATACTGGAATGACAATGCAGCGCAGTGACGATCTTCCCGACTGGCATGCACATGACAAGTCGGTGCTGAAGGAATACACCGATCTCGGTGGCACCGGGACTCCTTCATGGGAATGAAAGCTCCACAACAACTTCAACCATGAGGACCTGCGGCCATGAACACCATGCCCTTCACCCGAATCACTACTTTCGCCCCGATGCTCTTCGCGCTCCTCGGTTTCTCCGCACTTTCGTCGGCGGAGACCGTCCGGCTTCACTTTGATCCGGCCATACCGCAGATCGCCTTCGCCGCCGGCGATATCAAAGCCGCTTTGGAAAGGCAAGAGCACACGGTTCAAACCCACGACCTCGCCGCGCTGGCCGAAGCTGGTCCCGGCAAGAAGATCGTCCTCGCAGTCGTCACAGACAAGACAACCATTTCCATGCTTACGGCCCAGGGTGGCAAATCCGCGGCTGGTTTGGGCGAGCAAGCCTACGCCCTCCGCACCACCACCAAGCCTGATTTGAGTTATTGGGTGCTGGGCGGTGATGCCGTGGGTACGATGTATGGCGGATTGCAGATTGCCGAGAATATTTCTGGCAACGGATTCAGCGGTAGCTGTGACAGTGAAGAGACACCCTTCTTGTTGAATCGAGGCATGAAACTGAACCTCCCGCTTGATAAACGCATCCCCACCTACGTCGGCGGATGGAGTTCCCATTCCGCCAGGGAGGCCATCGCGGACGTTTGGGATATGACCTTTTGGAGGACGTTGATCGATCAGCAGGCGCGGCACCGCTACAATGTATTGTCCATCTGGGTGCATCATCCCTTCCCGGCGCTTGTAAGGGTGCGCGATTATCCAAACGCCTGCCTGCCGAACATTCAGAAGTATGACGGCTCGACAATAAACCTCAATCACGAGCAGCGCGTCGCATTCTGGCGGGACGTGATGACGTACGCCCACGACCGGGGCATGAAGTTCTATTTCTTCAACTGGAACATCTACGTTGATTATGCGAGCACTCAATATCCTGCCTTAACGAAAAGTCCGAGCAATCCCACCACGATAGACTACATGTATAAGAGCATGCGGGCGCTTCTGGAGACCTATCCGGAGCTCGACGGATTCGGCATCACGTCGGGAGATGGAATGGGCAGCGACAAGGAAGAGAACACGCAGTGGACCTGGAATGCCATGGGCAAGGCGGTCAGAGACTATTTGAGCGAGAATCCGTCGAGACGGTTCAACCTGATTCATCGCGGCGTCAAAACTGACCCGGAGACATGCGACGCCATCTACGCTCCGATCAAGGCCGTCACCAATGCCACCTTCAACATGTCCGCGAAATATGCGATGGCGCATATGTATTCCACCCCCACCCCCAGATGGACTGGGGATATTCACAGCTGCGCCAAGCTTGGGCTGCAAACGTGGCTCACCTTCCGCAATGACGATTTCTTCTATTTGAGCTGGGGGGATCCCCAGTTTGTTCGCGATTTCATGGCCGGTATCCCGCTCAAGGATACCGTGGTTGGCATGTATATCGGCATCGACGGATACAATCCAAGCCGGGCCCGTCTCTTTAGGAATCCAGCCCTGAATGGGCAGCTGGAAGTCGAGCGGAGATGGTACATGGAGATGTTGTGGGGGCGGATCTCCTACAATCCCGGTACGAGTGACGATGTGTTCAAGGGTATGTTGGCGCGTCGGTATCCCATGGTTTCAGCGGGAGACTTGTTTGATGCGTGGACTCTGGCTTCGCGGTCACTGCCCAAGGTCACCGCACTCGTCATGAAGGACTGGAGTTTGGATTTTCACTGGTATCCCGAAGGTTGCTGGAGCGATCCGGGCAGGTGCAGTGGCTTCAGAACAATAGATGACGTTGGCGGCGCAACGGGTGGTTTTGCAGGTCAGGATGTTGCCAAGGGGTCGGCTCTTTGCAGTATCGCCGATTCAGCGGCGGGAAAGTGTAACGACAAGAAATCCTCATATCAGCTCGCTGACGAAATGGAAGCCGACGCCAGAAAGTCGCTGTCTTTGATCAATCCCCTGCGAAGCGGCGGGAATGCCGATCTGGAAGTCGCCCTAAACAATGTCAAACAGATGGCATATCTCAGCACGTATTATGCACACAAAATTCGTGGCGCCACCTATAAGAAGGCCGGAGAAAGGGACAAGGCGAGGGAGGAAATGGGCCAAGCATACGGCTGGTGGATGGCCTACAGCCGCTCGATGGACGACACATACCATGGGGATTCCTTTAGAAACCTGTCGATTGCTCCCGACTGGAAGTTTGCCGACGCGGCGGTTCTGAAGGAGTATACCGACTTGGGAGGCGTGGGAATCCCTGACTGCAATACCATTCGGAAGTAGTCACCCAGGAACAAGAACCATGAAATCCAACCTCATCCGTCTCATGTTGCTGCCCGTCCCGTTGTTGGCCTGCGCATCAGCGCTCCAAGCTGCCGAAGTCAAGGTCGCTGCGCCCAATTCGCCCATGCTGCGTTTCGCCCTCGGCAAGCTCCAATCCGCTCTCCAACAGCGAGGAGACACGACGAAAAGACTGCCACCTGCTGGTGCTTCTGCCCAGCCTGATATCGTCGTGCTGACCTCGGCCGACGTGGCGATGAATCCAGGCCCGGAAGGCTTCAGCCTGGCCAGGCAGGATGGCTGCTTGCGCATCGCCGGCGGCGACGAACGCGGCGCGATGTATGGCGTGCTGGATGTGGCCGAGCAGATCCGCATGGGCACGTCCTGGAACAAGATCCAGGAACGCACGGTCAAAGCGCAGTTCGAGTTCCGCGCCATCAAGTTCAACCTGCCGTGGGCTGCCTACCGTACCAGCCCGGCCATCGAGCAGCACGATGCCACCTGCCGCGATCTCAGATTCTGGGAGGCCTTCCTCGACATGATGGCGGAAAATCGCTTTAACGTGCTCTCGCTTTGGAGCCTGCATCCCTT
>JALOTU010000157.1 GCA_025457725.1 Verrucomicrobiota bacterium | reverse complement strand
GCTGCATCGCGAAGTGGAACTCCAGGAATCCGCCCAATGCGTGCACTTTGCCGCCGAACGCGCCGCCGCCCTCACCAAACAGCTGCTGGTGTTCGGCCGGAAGAGCGTGTTCCAGCCCAAGCTGCTGGATGCCGCCGAGTGCATCGGGCACCTGGCCCAGATGCTCAGACGCCTGCTGGGCGAACACATCGAATTGCAGTATGACCCGCCGGAGAATCTGCCCATGATACGCGGTGACGTGGGGCTGATCGAACAGGTGGTCATGAACCTGGCCGTCAACGCACGCGATGCCATGCCCAGGGGCGGGCGCCTCACCATCGCGCTCGAAAAGGTGGAAGTCACCGCCCAGTACCTCCAATACAACCCCGATGGCCGGCCGGGCGACTTCGTCTGCCTGCTGGTCAGCGATACCGGTTGCGGGATGTCGGCGGAGACCTGCAGTCATATCTTCGAACCCTTCTACACCACCAAGGAAGTCGGCAAGGGAACCGGACTGGGATTGGCCACGGTGTTCGGTGTGGTGAAGCAACACGACGGCTGGATTGACGTGGACAGCGAGCTTGGAAAGGGAACCACCTTCAGCATCTATCTGCCAGCCACTGATGTCACCCGCAAGCCGCGCGGCCAGGACACTAAACCCACACAGGAAATCCGGAGCGGGCACGAAACCATCCTGTTGGTGGAGGACGAGTCCACGCTGCGGGAAATGGCCGCCATGATCCTCCAGGAATGCGGTTACACGGTCTTTTGCGCCGCCAATGGCGTGGAGGCCGTCAGCCTGTGGAAGGTGAACCAGGACCGGATCGACCTGGTGGTCACGGACATGGTCATGCCGGAGGGCCTGACGGGACTCGAGCTGGCGGACAAACTATTCGAGGACCGGCCGGGATTGAAGATGCTCTTCACCAGCGGTTACAGCATGGAGGACATCGGCGCCGAGCTGGCCCGTCATCCCCACACCCGGTTTCTGGAAAAGCCCTATACGAGCCAGAGCCTGGCCCATGCGGTGCGGGAGATCATCGACGCCGATCCCGCATCCTCCGACCCTCCAACCGTCACGCTTTCCCGGAACGACGGGGAAATGGTCACTTCACCGCGTTGACCAACGGGGCCATGCCCTGAATCCGCACTTCCAACCGGTCTCCCGACTGAATCCGGCCGATGCCGCTCGGAGTACCGGTCAGGATCACGTCGCCAGGCAACAGGGTGATGTTGGTGGAGACAAAACTGACGATCCGGAAACAGTTGAAGGTCATCTCCGAAGTATGCCCGTTCTGGCGCAGTTGCCCGTTCTGGAACAACTGGAGGGTCAGATCGTGCGGATCAATCTTGGTCTCGATGTACGGCCCCAGCGGCGTGAAGGTGTCAAAGGACTTGCTGCGCGCCCATTGCCCCTCCGCCGCTTGAATCGTCCGATCGGTGATGTCCTGCGCGGAGGTGTAACCCAGGATGTAGCGGGCCGCCGCCGCCGCCGTCACATTCCGACACCGCCGCCCCATCACAATCGCCAGTTCCGCCTCGTAATCGTTCCGGTGATTGGGAAAGGGCAGTTCGATCTTGGCCCCGTCAGGGATCAGCGACGTGGTCGCCTTGAACCAGATGATCGGGCTTTTCGGAAGTGACTTGCCGGTTTCCCGGACGTGATCCTTGTAGTTCAGCCCGACGGCGACGATCTTGGAAGGAGCCACCGGTACCAGAGTGCGGAGTCCCTTGCGGGGGGTGGGACGCTTGTCAAAGCTCGGGGACCCGAAAACATCGCCCCGAAGACGATACAGCTCTCCGTCCACCACCTTGGCATGGAAGATCTCCTCTCCCTTTTGAAATCGACCGATGGAAGCCATAGAAGCTGGGACAGGAACCTAGCAGGCCCGTCCGGGGGCGGGCAAGTTGAATCCCCCCTCGACGATTCACCGCCATTCAAGCCGGAGCGATGGAAACGAACACGCTGAGCCGCTTGCCGCTCCGTAACCCCGGCTTTCCAGCCGGCACGTCACTAACCCCCGGAGGGCGGGCTTTGCCGGGCAAAGGTCTCCGCCAGGGCCACGGCCTTGAGCATCGCCTTCGACTTGTTCACCGTTTCCTGATACTCCGCCTCCGGATCCGAATCCGCCACCCAGCCGCCGCCCGCCTGGACAAACGCCCGCCCGTCCTTGAGCAGCGCCGTGCGGATCGTGATGCAGCAATCCAGGTTGCCATTGAACCCGAAGTAGCCGACGCAACCACCGTAGGGGCCGCGCGCGGTCTGTTCCAGCTCCGCGATGATCTGCATCGCACGGATCTTCGGCGCACCACTCAACGTGCCCGCGGGGAACGTGGCGCGCATCAAATCGTAAGGGTTGCTTGTCCGGGACAAACGCCCCTCCACCTGGGAAACGATATGCATGACGTGGCTGTAGCGCTCGATGATCATCAGGTCCTTGACCTCGACGGTGCCGTAGTCGCACACCCGGCCGATGTCGTTGCGCGCCAAATCGACCAGCATGACATGTTCGGCGCGCTCCTTCGGGTCCGCCAGCAGCTCCTTTTCCAGGGCGGCATCCTCCTCCCCGGTCCGACCGCGCTTGCGGGTGCCGGCGATGGGCCGGATCTCCACACGCCGATCCTCGCAACGCACATGGATTTCCGGCGAGGCGCCCACCAGGGAGAATCCGGCCAACTCCAGCAGGAACATGTAGGGTGAGGGATTGATGGTGCGGGCGGCGCGATACACATCCAGGGCGGACGCGTTGACGGGCGCTGAGAAGCGCTGTGATCCAACCACCTGGATGATGTGCCCGGTGCTGATGTATTCCTTGGCCCGGGCGACATTCGCCAGCAGCCGCTCCTTGGGCATGTTCGCCTGAAACGGCACGGCGGGAACCTCCGCCGGAACCTCCGCCACCGCGTAAGCTGCCGGCTGCTCGAGCAAGGCCAGGAGACGGTCGATTTCATCCGTCGCCTCCTCGTAGGCCTCCTGCGGGGAGAGGGAACCATCAAGAAAGGCGTTCACCAGCACGGTGATGGTCTGCTCCACACGATCGAACACCAGCACTTCGTCGGCGATGATGAAGTAGATCACCGGCGTGCCCAGGTCGTCCCCCGGCACACGCGGCACCACCGGTTCGATATCGTGAATGTATTCATACCCGATGAACCCGACGGCGCCGCCCGTAAACACCGGCAGGCCCGGCAGGCTGACGGGCTGGTAGCGGTTCATCACCTTCTGCACCACCTCCAGGCCGTCGCGCACCACCATCGGTGAGTCCGGCCCGGGTTCGGGTCGGACGTGATAGGTTTCCTTGACCGCCCCGTCCTCGATCACCTCCACCCAGCCGGCGGTTTGCTTGATGGTGACGCGGGGGTTGCAACCCACGAACGAGTAGCGTCCGAGGCGTTCGCCGCCCTCGACCGATTCGAGCAGGAACGACTCCCCCTCCCCGCGGATCTTGCGGTAGGCCGAGAGAGGCGTTTCGAAGTCGGCCAGCACGCGCCGCGACACCGGCACCAGGTTGCCCCGGCCGGCCAGCTGCACGAATTCATCAAGCGAAGGGGAATGCATCATGCGATCATCCACGATTACGGGTGATCCGCCGCAAACGCCAGACTGAAATCGAGGAGTAGACCAGCACCGCGGCCGCGTAACCCACCATGCCGAAACCGATGCCGGTGGATGCCAACCGACCGTTGCCAAACAACAACAACCCGAGACCCACGGCACCCCACAGGGATGTCTTGCTGAACAGGCAAAGGAGATACAGCGAGACGGGCGTCCGCAGGTGCTGATGGGAAATCCAGGCTCGATAACTCTCCTCCCCCATGGTGCGCATCAGCCAGGCGGCGTCGAAGTTGTGCGCCGCCACCAGCACGCTGGTGGTGGCAATGATCAGGGCCGGCAGGGGGAACATCGCGAACGACAGGCAAAGGGCCAAATTGACAACCGCGCCCCATTTCCATCCCAGCCTGCGCGCCAGCGGATTGCCCTCCAGCACGAGGTGGGGCGTCGCAATCCAGGTGCTCAGAAAGTCCAGCCCGCGCGCCAGCAACAACAGCGTCAGGAACAGGCAGTATTTCTGGCTGAGAAATGGAACGGATTCCTCCATGAAGCAGGCCTCAACCCAATAAGCGCAAGCCTACTTCCGGCCGTAGATGTCCTCGGGCGTTTGCAGCTGGGATTCGGTCACCTTGAACGTTTCGCCCTGGCCCTCCACAGAGCGGAAGAAGCAGCTCCGGTAACCCTCATGACAGGCCGCCCCGGTTTGCTCCACCTGGATGAGCAGCGTGTCGCCGTCACAGTCAAACGCGATGTCCTTGACCACCTGGACGTGTCCGCTGGACTCGCCCTTCATCCAGAACTTCTGCCGCGACCGGCTCCAGAAATGGGTTTTGCCCGTCTTCAGCGTGCTCTCGATTGAAGCCCGGTTCATCCACGCCATCATCAGCACCCGCCCGGTGGATTGCTCCTGCACAATGGCCGGGATCAAGCCGTCCGCGGTGAATTTCAGTTTGTCATAGAAGCTCATGGTCCACGCAGTGTAGGGGCGGACCGCCCAATGGCAAGCAGGTGACGACCGGGCGCATCTTCCTTTCCGGCGGGTAGTGGCCGTCGCGCGGCGCCGACCCCGGCCTCGTTCCGCGCACGGAATCGGGCTTTGCAGCCGCTCGTCGCACCGCTGGACACGGCGCTGCTCATCGCAGCGCAACAGCACCGCAACAAACGCGCGTCGCTGCGGACCCGTCCGGCCCTCAGACCCAAACCATCGTCATCCCACTGCCGGGGCTGCCCCGCTGTTGCCCGAGGCGACGGGCTTGATGACCGGGGCCGACGGGGTCAGGGGTGGCGTCGGCGGCAGCGGGGTGCTGACCACCGGTTTCACGGACGGAGTGGTGATGCGACGCGCGCGCTGCAACCGTGGAGCCGGCCGGGATTTCTTGGCGGCAGCCTGTGAAGCGGGCTTTGACTTCGCCGCCCCCGCTTTCTCCAAGGATTTCTTCAATGCGGCCCGGGATTTCTTGGCGGCCTT
Source organism: Verrucomicrobiota bacterium (assembly GCA_025457725.1). GTDB lineage: Bacteria > Verrucomicrobiota > Verrucomicrobiia > Limisphaerales > DSYF01 > JALOTU01. Next base: position 1,039 of record JALOTU010000157.1, on the reverse strand, counting down.
CCTTTGTGCGGCGAGCGCTTGCTTCCATGCCGCCTTGCTCTCCTTGGCCAGGCGGACGGAGTCCTTGGCCTTGCGCCGGGCCTTTTTGAAAGCCCGCTTGGCGAGCTTGAGGGTCTTCTTCGCGCTCTTGAGCGTGAACTTGTCGGCTTCGGCCTGTCGGGCCGTCGCCTGGGTGGCGGCGGATAGGGCTCGAATGTCCCCGCGAGTGGGCGTCTTTGCTTTCTTGCCGGAAGATTTGGATTTCATAATTGGTAATGCCAAGGTTTTCTCGTGGACCCCTGAAGGCGATCCGGATTGTCCAATTGTGATAGACCCACCGGAAGCCGGCGGCAATGAGATTTTGCTCCCGGGACAAAATGTAACATTGGACGGTGAACGGATGTCGACGGCGGATTACGAATAGAAATAGCCCAGTTCCCGCAGTGAGGAATAGTCTTTCGGCCGCTCGGGGGCGGCGCGACCCAGGATCACATGGTCGAGCACCTCGATCTTCAAAAGCTGGCCGGCCCGGATGAGATCGCGGGTGATCTTGATGTCCGCTTCCGAGGGCATGGGATCGCCGCTGGGATGGTTGTGAACCAGGACCAGCGCGGAGGCGTTGGCGATGATGGCCCGGCGGAACACCTCCCGCGCATGGACCAGAATCGTGTCGAGGGTGCCGTTGGAAATCTCCTCGACGCGGATCAGGCGTCGCCGGGTGTTGAGCAACACCACCTGCAGCGTCTCCACCTCGCGGACGCGATTCTCCTCCCGCAACAGGTTGGCAATGGCCTCCGGGTTGTCCAGCACGGGGGATTCGGCCCTGAGCTCCGCCGCCATGCGGCGCGCCAGGGCAAACGCCGCCATCAGGGTCACCGCCTTGTCGCGACCAATGCCCTTGACGGTGCACAATTCCTCCTGCGTCGCCTGCGCCAACCGGGTCAAAGTGCCAAAACGGCCAACCAGTTGCTGGGCAACATCCAGAACGTTTGCCCCCCGAAGTCCCGTGCGCAGAAGAATGGCGACCAGTTCCGCCGGACTCAACTGGTCGGCCCCGTGT
>JALOTU010000156.1 GCA_025457725.1 Verrucomicrobiota bacterium | reverse complement strand
GGCGCTCTCAGCCATTGTCGGATCAATCCCAACACCGCACCATCCACCACGCGCATCCGCAAACAGGCTATCAGCTTGTCGTGCGGGATGCTGTCGAAGAACGACTTGAGATCACAGTCCACCGCTTGCGTGTAACCCGCCTTGTTCGCCGCCTCAACCGCTCGCACCGCCTGATGGGCTCGTTTACAGGCACGAAACCCGTAGCTGTGCGAACTGAAGTGCGGATCGAACAGGGGTGTGAGCACCTGGGCGATGGCCTGTTGAATGACACGGTCCAGGACCGTCGGAATGCCCAGGGGACGCAGGTCCCCGTTGGGCTTGGGAATCATCACCCGGCACACTGCTGTCGGATGATACGTGCCTCGCATGAGGTCTGAACGTATCCGCTCCCAGTATTGACGGGCAAAAGCGGGGAACTCGGCGATGGTCATCCCATCGTGGCCCGGCGCCCCGCCATTGGCCTTCACCCGTTTCCATGCTTGAAGCATGTTCTCCCGGAATAGGATTTGTTCCAATGAATCGTCTGAAGCGTTTCCATGCTTCCCATCCGCCACCCCTGAGTCCGCTGGGCCAATCGGCTTCGTTGCGGACTTCAGTGGCGACGGGGTCGAAACGCTTCCGACCCGTTCGGGCCTTCGCTCCGGAGGTTCGGAGTTACTATGCCCTCTGCTGACTTCTGTACCCACACGACGAGCCTCTCGACTCGCCGAGCCCGGTGGTTGAGCCACCGTAAATAAGGGTCACATCTTAACATATAACATTTGACAGGGGTTCTGGAATTTGGGAGAAGGGGGGCATGGCCAGACCAGTGCAAATTGAGCGGGCAGGGGGATGGTATCACATCACCGTGCTCGACACCCTGGCGGCCTTTAAGCCGTGACACTCTTGCCTGACCACGACAACACCGTGGAACGACAGGACTAAACAAGTCTCCACCTTTCATCCGCCGGGCTGGAAGCCCCGGCTCCGTTTCAGCCAGATTGGCTGACGCTACCGTTTTCAGCCGGGCTCCAGGGGCGCGGGAGGCACCGGAGCTCGACCAGTTGACTTGGGCCGTAAGGGCTTCCATATTTGGCCAGTGAGTTTTGACATCTCCCATATTCTCGAGTCCTGGGATTACAAGGCGGGCGAAGTCATGGTCCGCCGTTTCAAAGGCAAGGACGGGGTGGAGAAGATCCAGTTGCGCGTGGACCTGGGCCTTCTCCAGATGAACGCCAAAGGCCGTCCGGACGGCAAGCGCCCCTCGGGGCACGGATCGCTCCTGGAGCTGTTCCAGCTCAAGCTCAAACAGCACCTGGCCGAAAACGACGATTCCGATGAGGGCTTCTCCCTGAACGAGGAGGACTGCGGGCGGTTGCAGCTCGAAATCCTCCAGTTTCATCACCGGTATCTGTGCCTGTTGCAGCTCCAGGATTTCAAAGGGGCCACCCGGGACGCGCGCCACAACCTCGCCGTGTTCGATCTGGCGGAACGCTACGCGGAATCCGAGGAACTCGCCTGGTCGCTCAAGCAATTCCAACCGCACGTGCTGATGGTGCTGGCCCGGGCCCGCGCCTCGCAAGCGCTGGCGGAGGGCGAGTACGACCTGGCCATCTCCCGCATCGAGGAGGGACTGTCCCGGTTGCGGAACTTCTACCAGAGCCACGGCAAGCCGGAGATGGAGGAACACAGCGGGGAGATCCGCTCGCTGGAAGTGTGGCTGGACAAGATCCGGTCGGATCGGCCCCTGACCAGCCGCGAGCTGCTGGAGAAGGCGCTCACCGAGGCGGTGCAGAAGGAGGATTACGAGCGTGCCGCCGAAATGCGCGACGCTTTGAAGAATCTCAGCACCGAGGGATAGCCCCGCCTCATCCGCCACCGGCCTGCGGCGGAAAGATCTGATAGAGCAGCAGGTAGATCAGCACCCCGGTCACCGAGACATACATCCATAGGGGCCAGGTCCATCGGGCGATCTTCTTGTGCCGCTCGAACCGGCCCCGGATGGCGAAGACCACGGTGGTGATGACCAGGGGCAGGATCACCGCCGCCAGGATCGTGTGCGTCAGCAGGATCACCAGGTAAACCGGCCGGAAGGCGTTGTCCGGGAACCGGGTGACGCCCGGAACATTGAAGTGGTAGGTGAGGTATCCCGCCAGAAACAGCGTGGACGTGCACAAGGCGGCCACCATGCAGTTGCGATGCGCCTCCGTGCGGCCCCTTCGAATGAACACAAACCCCAGTGTGAGGAAAAGCGTGCTCAGCGTGTTGAAGCCGGCGTTGACGGCGGGCAGATCGGCCAGGTTCACAATTCGTTCTCCAGCGCGGTGACCGCGTTGAGGATCGCCTTCCGGGCGTCCGGCCAGCTCACATCATCCCCGACACTCTCGAACGCGCCCCGCAACCTCCCCTGCGAGTCCACCAGCACAAAAATCGTGCTGTGCACGAACAGGTCGTTGGGATCGGTCCGCTCCTCCGGCGGCTTTTCCAGCGCGGTCAGCTTGAGGCTGTCGATAGCCAGGTTGGCGATGGCGACCTTGTCCCCGGTCAGGAACATCCATCGTTGGGGATCGGCACCGTAGCGCGCCGCGTATTCCGCCAGCACCGCGGGGGTGTCATAATCCGCGTCCGTGGTGAGCGTGATGAGACCCGTCGGACTGCCTTCGGGCAGGGCGTCCTGAAGCTCCTTCATCTTACGCGTCATTTCCGGACAGGGTCCGGCGCAGCGCGTGAAAATGATGTCCGCCACCCACGGGCGCCCCTTGAGATCCGCCAAGGACACCACCGCTCCAGCCTGGTTCGTCAGGGAGAAGTCCGCCACCGACCCGATCACCGGCAACGCCGCCGAGGCGCGGCGGGGCTCGGGATTGCTTTTGAGGAGCACCACCAGGCAGCCAAGGATGCCCAGCACGAGCACAAGACCGATGATGAGGCTCCAGTTGGACCGTTGTTGAGAACCCATGGGCCAGAACCTGTAACACCACCGGCCCGCGGATTCAACCCCCGCAAATCCTTCCGTCAGCAATTCTCATTTTGGGGCTCCGCATTCACGCCGCTCCAACCGTCGTAATCATGTGCGGCTGGAAACACTCGGCAACCATCCGATTGGCGGTTGTTGAAGCGACTTGAAGGTTGCGCCGGTCATTCTGGCATACCACCGGTGTGCGGAATCGCCGGGGTCAAGGCGCGACGCTTTCCGCCCTTCCAGCGCAACCAGCCCAGACCGGCGAATCCGGCCGCCAACAAACCGCTCACCGTCCACATCCCGGCATTGGGCAGTCCGGGAGCGATCTGGAGGGCCGCCGCACCGATTGCCGGCCCGACAAACACCCCCAGGCCCAAGGCGGCCTCGTGCAGTCCCCCATGTTCACCGCGCGTGTCCCCCACATCCATTGAATAGAACAGGGAGGAGTAATAGATGAGGCCGATGGCGGCGCCAAAAAACAACTGCGCTGCCAGGGCCATCCAGAGCTGCGGGGCCAACACCATGCCCATAAAGCCGATCACCAGTCCGGCGAACGCCGCCAGCAACCAGCCGAACCGGTAGTGCCACCCGTTCCAGTGCCAGCAGGAGGCAAACGCGCCGATGCGCACAAACATCCAGAGCGAGAACAGCAATCCGCTCTGCGTCGCACTCAGGCCGAAGCGGTCGGCCAGTCGCGGGATCACTGCGGCAATGGTGCTGACCGCCACGTACGCAAACGGGTTGGAGTACCAGCCCATCCACAAGAACGCCTTCGGTTTGATGGGCTGCCGCAACGCCGCCGCCTCCGGCTGATGGCCGGCGGCCGGCGCGGGCTTGTGGGCGTGGATCAAGACCGAGGATTCCGGCCGGGTCCGCAGCCAGAACACCATCAGCAACTGCACCCCGTGAATGCCGATGGGGATCCAGTAGATGCTATGGGGTCCCAGATGGTCGAACATGGCCCCCCCCGTGAAATTGGCCAGCGCGGCCGCCGCCGACCAGGTGAGACTGTAGACCCCCACCATCCGTGCCACGCCGCGATCCGATTCGCCCTCGGTGACCAGCGCCTCCAGGGAGGGCCACATGAAACACATGCCGGTGGTCCAGACAGCCAGCAGGGCGACGATGGCCGCCACGGAGCCCGCCATCAGTCCCAGACCCAGGCTCACCAGCATGAGGACCAGACCCGTGTTCAACGCGGTGAAATAACCCAGTCGCTGCGCGAAACGCCCGGCCTGCCAGGAGGCCAGCACGTAACACAGCCCATGCACGGCGCAGACCGCCAGGTTTTCCCGATTGCCGAACCCGTGCTCGTCCCGCAGCAGAAAGAAGAGGTAGTTGAGAAAATACACCACGGCGAAGGAGTTGAGTCCCTCGATGGCAAAGAACCAGGGTTTGAGCCGGCGGGCCTGCATGGCGCCATTCAGTTCAGTCCGGAGACCTCCTCAATCGCCCTCAGGCAATACCACCGCACACTGTCGGAGAGGGACGGCTGCAGCCGGTCGAGATCGGCGGGCGCGCACCAGCGAATGTCGTGATGTTCCTCCCCGGCCAGCGCCAGCTCGCCGCCGGTGGGTCGCGCGAAGTAGATCAGGCCGATGTGTTCGTGGGTGTCATTGATGCGGTGGATGTCCATGAAGCGCGGCGCGATCAAGGCGCGGACGCCCGGACCGCTGGTGGGAGGCCGGTCCCCGATCAGTTCGACCTCCAGCCCGCTTTCCTCCCGCGCCTCGCGCAACGCGGCAATCTCGGGGTCCTCGTCGAGCTCGATGTGCCCGCCCAATGGCAGCCATTTCTTGAGGTTGCGATGCAGGATCATCAGCACCCTGTGGTGCTCGACAACAAAGATGGCGACGGTGAAATCGATTTTCTCGTGGATGTGCGCCATGGGGGTTACGGGTTACATGTTACAAGTTGAATGCTAAATGTTGCATGTTCGCGTACCCATCTTCCCGGCAACCCGCAACCAGTAACCTGCAACAGCGCGGCCTCAGTAATCATAAAGCCCGCTGTCCTTGGTGTAGCCCCCGCCGGCTCCACCCCGCTCCCCCTCGGGGCCGCCCATGAAATCGCCCAGGACGTCGCCCATGTCCGCCTCGATCTTCTCCGGATCCTCACCGCTTTCCAGCCGCCTGATCGCCACGTCCATTTCCTTGGGCACGGTGCCGGGCGGCATGATGTCCTTCATCTTCCTCATCATGTGCGCCATGTGCCGGGGATTGTTTTCGTCCAGGCGTTCCATGTCGCGTTCCATTTCCAGCATCGCGCGTTCAACGCGGGGATCGTCGAGATCCGGCATGGGCGGACCGTCCTCGGGGTCTCCGGACGTCGCCGGTTCGGCGGCCCCCTTGACCATGGCAAAGCGACTGATCTGCTTCTCCAGCTTCTTGTGGCCGCACTTGGGGCAGATGGGCAGGCGCTCCGGATTCAGCCGCTTGGAGAGAAAGCTGAAAATCTTCCGGCACTTGGGACAGGCGAATTCGTAGATCGGCATGGCAGTTTGGTATTTGCGCTGCGCGAACATAGCAGGTCGGCGCACCACGGCAAAGCGGATGATCACACCGGCAGGAAAAGGCGGCGTCAAATCGTCCGCGAATGCCGGCGCTCCCCCACCGGCGCCAGCGTGTTGTCGAAGCGCATGGCGATGTTGCGAATGAAGAGACGCCCGGCATCGGTCACCCGCAATCCGCCCGGCACGCGTTCAATCAATCCGTCCGCCACCAGATCGGAGAGCGACTCGAGTTCGCCGGCGAAGTGACGTTCAAAATCCACCCCGAGCTTCCGCCCCATCGCGGCGAAATCGAGCGAGAGATCGCACATGACGCGCATGATGGTATCGCGCCGGAGCCGGTCCTCCTCGGTCACCAGATACGCCTTGTGCAACGGCACGCGGCCCGCGTCCACCGCCGCCCGCCACGGCGGCAACTCCTTCTCGTTCTGCCAGTAGGCGTCGGGAATCTGCGAGATGCTCGACATGCCAAAGGCGTAGATGTCCGTCCCCGCCCGGGTGCTGTAGCCCTGGAAATTGCGTTGCAGCTGCTTGTTGCGCTGGGCCACGGTCAATTCGTCCGTGGGCCGCGCGAAATGGTCCATGCCGATGTAGACGTAGCG
>JALOTU010000508.1 GCA_025457725.1 Verrucomicrobiota bacterium | reverse complement strand
GCCGTTGGAGGCGACATTCGAGGGAAAGAACCATCCGTGCAGCTTCGCCCCATCGGCGGCCTGGAACCGGACTTCCTCGAACGGGCGGCGCAGCTCCTCCGCGCGCGCATCGAAGCTACGCGTCGGGTGATACACGTTCTTGTGTTCGAACCAGCGAAAAAACATGGGCAAAACCAGAATGAACGCCAGCAGAACAAGCAGCGACCGGCGACTCGGCTTGAGCTGGAAGGCCATGTCACGGAGGTTGCCAGAACGACCGGCGTCTGGCGAGCCTGTTGCGGGGACGTATAATGCTCGGTTCGCGCTGGCAGGAACGTCCGCGCCCGCGGCGGCCGTCAATCCAGCACCTGCGTCACGACCAATCCGTCAAAGCGAAGCGGTGTTCCTGAGAACGGACTGGCGGCGACGTAGGCTCGTCCCGGCAGAGGCTTCTGTTTTTCCACGTAGGACACCATCCACTTCGTCGGTTCCACGCTCCCGTCCATCCACGCCTTTCCCTCCACGCGCCATTCATCAGTCCCAACCCGGCGCACCTGCAGCCGGAGATGGGTCCACTGTCCGGACGTCCAGGTTAACGGGCTGCTGGCCACCAACTCCCCGCTCTCCTCCGAACCCCGGAACAGCTCCAGCGAGCGCTTGGCGGACGCCACCTTGAGCCGGTAACCCCCAAGCCCATTCAGTCCCACCGCAAACGCCGGATAACGCCTCCCCTGCGACGTCCCCAGGATTCGCGCGGCCACCCCGGTGTTCTCAGGTCGCGCCGGACCAAACATGATGGCGAAACTGTCAAGCGGCGCCCCGGGCAGTTCCAGAACCTTCCTTCCGTCCGCTTCGCGCACCGCAAATTCCCCGTTCAGCACCATGAAATCCTCAGGCAACTCACCCGCTTTGACCGTACTGAAGTCGGCGGCATACAGCACTTCCGCCGCGGGCTCCACGGCGACCTTGTCCTGCGCGATATGGTCGGCAATCCACTTGGCCGCCGTGCCGCTGCCATGGCCGTAGCCGTCCGGCCATTCCACATAGTCCCGCGTCTGTATCATCGGCACCTCGCCCCAGTGCTCGGGGAACGGCTTCAATTGCTCCGCGCCGGCGTCGCCCAAGGTCACCACGACGCCAACCAGTGCGACGGCCAGGGATGCAAGGATCCTACGCCTCTCCGGGTTCATCCGCAGTCTGCAATCATTCATTTCTCAAAGCCTCCAGCAGGTTCCCGCGCAAGGCCACTCGCGTCGCCACCCAGGTCCAGATCAATCCGTTCAGCAACACCAACAACAACGTGGGCACCAGTGTGGCATACGGTAATTGCGAACCCGGTGAAAGCAAGGTGGGCAGCACCGCCACGGCCGCCGCCAGCAATCCGATGGCAAGCCCGATTCCCAGCAACGCGGCGTGCTCCAGCAACACAAGTCGCCCGATCATCCGCTCACGGAACCCCACCGCGAGCAACACCGCCAGTTCACCACGTCGCTCCAGCACATTGCGCAACACGACGATGCCCAACCCCGTAGTCCTGCAACGCCCGCGACAGCGTTGCCGAGACGGCCCCAAGCCGGTTCGTCGGCGCATCGAGCAAGAAATACTCATATCCGGTCCCGCCGGGATACCGCTTCACAAACTTCGCCTCGTCAATGATCAGGTTACCTTGCAGGATCGAGTTGGCCACCGCGCCCACAATCCGCACCTTGAACGGACGCCCGCGGTCATCGGTGTAATCAATCGTATCCCCAACTTTCCTGCCCATGGCCCAGAGAATCGAGTTGAGATCGCCGATGGCGGGCACCTCATCCATCGCGGATTGCGGATTGCCGATTGCGGAATGGAGAAGTTGCCACCCCTCAGCCGCCTCCAATCCACTGGCCACCTTTGCAAACGTAAACCGTCCATCAAGCGCTCTTGGCTCGACGCCCAGCAATCGCGGTTGCTGCGCCCGATTCAGGTTCAGGCAGCTGGCATCATCACCCGCGCGCACACGGAATTGAACGAAGTCCACACCTTTCAGATCGTTCTCGCTTAAGGCAAACGATTCGCGTCCGGCTGTGGTGTTGAGGTCCTTGACCACGGGAATCGTCGATTCACCAATCAACGCGAACCCCCCGGTGCCGGAATCGCGGCGTGTGGCGTCACGGTCCGCGTCCAGGCGAAACACACCGATCGAGAGGATCAGAAACGAACCGCTTGCCAGCAATGCCGCCGTCGCCACGCTTCGCGAACGCCGCCGGGCCAGTCCACGCAGGGACAGGCGCGATAAAGACAATGTGGCGCCGCCGAGCCGGCTGTTGTTGGCCGGCGTCCTTCCATGGCGGGCAGGCCGGATGCCCATGCTGCGTTGAAGACCTGCGCTGGTGACGGCCAGCGCGCCCACCAGCACCAACGCGCCGGCGCCAAAGAATACGCCCGCGTTGGTCGTGTCGCTTGTCGCCAACGCCCAGCCCGCCAGCCCCGCGGCCATCGCCAGGGCCGTCATCCCAATCGTGGCCGCATTCGTAAGCGTGCGGACCAACCTTCGCCGCAACCCACCCTCCTTCCCGGCAGGACGGTCACGATCCCCGATTTTCGATCTGCCATCTGCCGCCGACAGACTGCCTTCTCCCGCGTCGCCCAACCTGGCGTTCAGCAGCAGAATCGCGGGCTGTTTGGCTTGTTTACGCAGCGCAAGCCAGAGGGTGCATGCCGCCACAAGCGTCGAAGCAACCAAACCGATGAGCAGGGAGGTTGGTGTGACAAAGAAATCCAGTGTTGTCCCCCCCACTGCGTCGCGCCAAACCGTGCGCAGTCCGAGCAACATCACCCGGGCGTAGATCACCCCC
>JALOTU010000155.1 GCA_025457725.1 Verrucomicrobiota bacterium | reverse complement strand
TTTGGCGGTGCCGTGCAGCGAGCGCACCGCGGCGCGGCGGCGGACGTCGTGCGCGTGTCGGACGTCCAGTGTGAGCGCGGCTCGGCCGGGAATGACGTTGCTCACGCCGGGGGAGAGGTCCAACCTGCCGACGGTGGACAGCACGCCGGAGTGTTCGGCGGCGAGCACCAGTTCCGCCGCCCCGGCGAGGGCGTCGTGACGCCGGTTCATGGGGACGGTTCCCGCGTGGCCGGCGGTGCCCTGAAAGACCACCTGCATCCGGCTCTGCCCGGCAATGGCGGAGACGATGCCCACGGGCAGATCGTGTTCTTCCAGCACCGGGCCCTGTTCGATGTGCACCTCCACATAACCAAGGAACTCGCCGGCCCGGCGTCGCGCCTTGACGATCTGTTTCTCCCGGATGCGCGCCAGGTCGGAGCGCGTGAGGGTGCCGGCGAGGGCGCGGCTGCCGAGATAGGTCGTTTGATAGCGCACGCCTTCCTCGTCGCTGAACCCCACCACCTCGAGGTGGAACGGCAGTCGCACGCCCTGCACCCGGAGCCATTCAACGGCGGCAATCGCGCTGAGGACGCCCAGCGGGCCATCGTATTTGCCGGCATCGCGCACCGTGTCCAGATGGGATCCCAGCAACAGGGTTTTTGCGCCGCGCCGGTCGGAGTTCCAGCGGCCGAGAAGATTGAAGGCGTCGTCCTCGCGCACCTGCAGGCCGGCGGCGCGCATCCAGTCGCCGACGCGTTGGTTGGCCCGGCGCATGGCTGGTGACGCAAAGGTGCGCGTGAGGCGGCCGCGCTCTTCGCTGACAGTGCCGAGCGTGTCGCAGCGGCGCATCAGCTCCCGCGATAAGTCGAGTAGGCCCATGGGGAGCAGAGCAGGGGAACGTGGTAGCTGGCGTTTGCGTCCGCCAGACCGAAGCGCACGGGAACCTGGTCCAGAAAGCGGATTTCCGGCACGCCGGGGGACCTGGCGGCGAAATAATCGCCCACGAAAAAGAGGAGCTCGTAATGCCCGGCCCGCATGGCTTCTCCGGCCAGCAACGGCGTTTCGGTGCGCCCGTCGGGATTGGTTCTGGCCCTGGTCACGAGGACCCGCTGGCCGCCGTCGAGCGACCAAAGCTCGATGGTCATGCCGCCGGCGGGACAGCCGTTGGCGGTGTCGAGGACGTGCGTGCTCAATTTCGCGGCCATAGGTCAGTGGGCGATCAAATCGCGAAGGCGAAGGTCGGCTATTTTAAAAATCTCTTCAAGCGCCGTCTTGATTTCCTGCGTGCGCGAATGTTTCAGGCGCTGCTCAAACCCGGCGAGGATGGCCGCCTTCTTGTTGAGCCGGGCGCAGATCACGAAGGGGAAGCCGAACTGATTGCGGTAGGCGGCGTTGTATTGCTGGAACAGGGCGACTTCCTCCGGGGACAACCGGCCGAGACCGGCGCTGGCCTGCTCGGCGGTGGATTCGCGGGTGAGCGTGCCCTCGAGCGCCGCGCGGCCCACCAGGTCGGGGTGGGCGCGGATGAGCGCGAGCTGCTGATCCCGGGTGGAGTTCGTCACAACGTCACAGAGCGCGCGATGCAGGGCTTCCCGCGTGGCGAAGGGCCGCTTCTCCCGGGCGGCCTCCGCGATCCAGGCCGAGTGCTCGAACACCGGGCCGACGAGCTCGACAAACGCTTGCGGCGACAGTTGGTTGACCGTGGCGAGCGGGACGGGACTCTCCCCTGCGATGCGGGTTTTTGCGCGTGTCATCCTGGAATCCGCGGGTAGAATAGAACCCGAACAAGCGGGAAGCGACATGAAACTCATTCAGCATCAATACGGCAAGGCGCACGTTCGCGTCTTGAAAGTCATTCGCGCCGGCACGAGGCATTCCCTCAAGGAACTCGATGTCACGGTGCTGTTGCAGGGGGATTTTGAGGCCTCGTACACCCGGGCGGACAACCGTCTCGTGGTGGCGACGGATTCCATGAAGAACACCGTCAACGTGCTGGCCAAACAGAAGCTCCGGAGCGAGAACGAGACGTTCGGGATCACTTTGGGCCGGCATTTCCTGGACAAGTATCGCCATGTTAAACGCGTGGAAATCAGCCTGTCGGAACATTGTTGGAGCCGGCTCGCGATCGGCGGAAAGCCGCATCCCCACTCCTTTGGCGAGACCAGTCCCGCCCGGCCCTTCGCCAGAATTGCCGTCACCCGCAAGGAAACCCGCGTGGAATCGGGCATCGACAACTTGCTGATCCTGAAGTCCACCGGATCGGGTTTTGAGAAGTTTTTGCGCGATGAATTCACGACCCTGCCCGACACGGATGACCGGATCTTCTGCACCATGCTCAAGGCGACCTGGGCCTACCGGAAATCCCCGGGACGTTATGCCGCCACGAACGACAAGCTGCTCAAGGCGATGCTGGCGGTGTTCGCCCGAAACCACAGCCCGTCGGTGCAAGTGACGCTGTTCGAGATGGGCAGAGCCGCACTCAAGGCGGTTCGCGAAATCTCCCAGGTGCATCTGGTGATGCCGAACAAGCATTGTCTGCTCATCGACCTGGCCCCGTTCGGTTTGGACAACCGCAACGAGTTGTTTGTGCCAACGGACGAGCCGCACGGGCTGATTGAGGGCACCGTGGCACGCTGAGCGGGGCTTGGGGGAGGGCCGGTCCGGTAGGGCGCTACTTCTTCAGGGCTTTGCGCAGCGCGATCAGGACCGTTTCCACATTCTTTTCCCGCGACGTTTCGCCCATGAGGCCGATGCGCCAGATTTTGCCCTTCATTGGGCCGAGTCCGGCTCCGATCTCAATGTTGGAATCGGTGAGCAGCTGCTTGCGCACGGCGGCTTCGTCCACGCCCGCGGGAACACCGACGGCGTTGAGCTGCCAGAGTTGGTGGCCGGCCTGGGAAACGATTTCCAGGTTCATTTCCGCCAGCCCGCCCTTCAGCAGGAGATGGTTTTTTTCATGCCGCCGCCACCGGTTTTCCAATCCCTCCTCGAGGACCAGTCGCAGAGCCTCGTGCAGCCCGTAGTTCATCGAGATGGGTGCGGTGTGATGATACACCCGTTCGGATCCCCAATACGACGACAGCAGATTGACGTCGAGGTACCAGCTTTGAACCTTGGTCTTACGTCCCGTGGCTACTTGCATCGCACGCGGGCTCAAGGACACCGGCGCCAATCCGGGCGGCGCGCTCAGGCATTTCTGGGTGCCGCTGTAGACGGCGTCCACCTGCCACCCGTCGATGTCCACCGGACAACCGCCCAGCGACGTCACCGTATCCAGCAGGAAAAGCGCGCCGGCATCGTGCGCCAGCCGTGCGATGTCCTCCACCGGAGTCAGGGCGCCGGTCGAGGTTTCGGCATGAACCACGGCGACCAGTTTCGGCCTCGGCACGGTCTTGAGCGCCTCCGCAATCTGCCGGGGCGTGATGATCTGGCCCCAGGTGGATTCGACGCGGGTGACGCGGGCCCCGCAGCGTTCGGCCACGTCGCACATGCGCATCCCAAACACGCCGTTGACGCCGATAATGACCTCGTCGCCGGGTTCGATCAAATTCACGAAGCAGAATTCCATGCCGGCGCTGCCGGTTCCGCTCACCGGAAAGGTCATGTCGTTCTTCGTCTGGAAGACCCGCCGGAGCATCCCCTTGATCTCCTCCATCATGGAGACAAAGGCGGGATCCATGTGGCCCACCAACGGCCGCGCCATGGCTTGCAGAACCGACGGGGCGACATCGCTTGGACCCGGACCCATCAACAGGCGTGGCGGCGGAATAAACGCTGCAGGTGTTTGCATGGCGCACATCTTGGCAGAACTGTGGTTAATTACAACCATCATGAAATCCTCGAAGGCCGGTGGTGGTCGGCGACGGTCTGAACCGAAAGCGCACGGTGACGGCGAAGGCCGGATTGCGGCGGAATGGGTCATTAACCCCAGCGGCCTGGTCAGGCCCCGGCCCTTTGCCGCGTCGTCCATTTCCGATGACCCATGTCCCTTCCGTCGGGTGGGAGGGTCAAATCCCGGCTGGCATGACCGGCAGAAACCCGCACAATGACCGCGCGCACCAACTGCCGCGGATGAACGATTGATCAGGCGAGGCCCCTTTCATGCATTCCATTTTCCACCTTCGAATCCATCCGCCCGGTCCCCCGGGAGCATTGTGATGAAGGCTCGCATGCAAGTTGGGGTGGTCTTGCTGGCCGCGGGCGAATCGCGGCGCATGGGAAAGCCGAAGCTGCTTCTCCCCTGGGGCGAGTTTTCGATCCTGGCGCATCAACTCCTGCTCTGGCAACAGTTGTCCACGCAGCAAATCGCCATCGTGGCGGCGAGCGATGACGGGGCGCTGCTGGCCGAGCTCAGTCGCCTGGGTTTCCCGCCAAGCCACCGCATTCTGAATCCGCAACCCGAGTCGGGAATGTTCAGTTCCATCCGTTGTGCCGCGCAATGGCCGGGTTGGGACAAAGCCCTGACGCATTGGGTGATCACGCTGGGGGACCAGCCGCAGCTGAAACGGGAAACCCTGCAAGCCCTCCTCCACTTCGGTGCCGCGCATCCGGACAAGGTGTGCCAGCCCCGGTGGCGGGGCCGGCTGCATCACCCCGTCCTCATGCCGCAAAGGTTTTTCCAGCCGCTGGCGGTGACACGATCCGGCATGCTCAGCGAATTTCTCCAGAGTATTCCCGGTGACGTGCTGGGCTGTGACATTGAGGATCCCGGTCTCGGGTTCGATATCGACACGCCGGAGGATTACGAGCGGGCGGTCTCGATTTTTGTTCAGCCTGGGGCGTCAGGGCACGAAGCGTGTGCCGGCTGTTCCATCCAGGGCCAGGGAAAGACTGGCGGGTGACGTGATGACGGCCTCGCGTCCGCCGTGCTGAACAAACGCCACGCAAGCCTCCACCTTGGGCAACATGGATCCTGCTGCGAAGTGGCCTTCCGCCATGAACTGCCTGGCTTGGGTGACGGTGACCTCATCGAGCGCCTTTTGCCCGGGCTGGCCGAAGTTCAGGCAGACTTTGTTGACCGAAGTTGCGATGACCAGCCGGTCCGCGCCGATCTGGCCGGCCAGCACGGCGGAGGCGAGATCCTTGTCGATGACCGCCGGCACGCCGCTCAGCATGCCCTGGTCGTCTGCCACCACCGGAATCCCGCCGCCGCCCGCCGCCACCACCACATAGCCATCCTTGACCAGATGCCGGACGACGTCCGCCTCGATGATGCGCTGCGGCCGGGGGGAGGCCACCACTCGACGCCAGCCCCGATTGGCGTCCTCCGCCATCGTCCACTGCTCCACCCGCATCCGTTCCTCAGCCTGTTCGCGGGCATAAAACTCCCCGATAGGTTTGGAGGGTTTGGCGAATGCCGGATCGTCCCGATGGACGAGCGTCTGGGTGACGATGGTGACGACGGATCGTTTCAGTCGGCGGCGCCGGAACTCGTTTTCGAGGGCCTGTTGCAGTTGATACCCGAGGGCGCCCTGGGTGTCGGCCACGATGGAATCCAGCGGCACTTGGTGCACCACACCGCGCGAATGCTCACTGCGCAGGAGGATGAACCCCACTTGCGGGCCGTTGCCATGTGTGATCACGATCCGATACTGCCGCTCCAGCAAGTCGGTGATGTGCCGCACCGTTTCGACCACCGCCGCGTATTGGTCGGACACGCTCTGATGCTGCGCATCCTTGATCAGCGAGTTGCCCCCGATGGCGATGACGACTGTTTTCATGGGATCGCCTCAGTTGAAACCATTCAGACGGAGTTTTCTTAACCACGGATGAACACCGATCCACACGGATAAAATGTCTTTGCACGGGGCTGGGATTGGGGGAACCCAACGGTTCGCCAACCAGGGGAGATGGAAACGCATCCGTTGCTTGCAGTATCTGTGTCCATCCGCGTCCATCTGTGTTGCCAAAGCCCGCATAAATCAAGGGTTTCTTGAGCCGTTGGACGGCCACTGTCAGTGGAACTGCCAGCCAAGCGGCGACGCGATTCACAATTCGGCACCGCTCCCGCAGTATCCCGCTGAAACTCGCCCACGACGCGCTAACGTGTCGCGACGAAACTGTTGCATGATTCAAGCCCATGCAACATGAAAAGCAAGTACACCCTGTACCGGCGC
>JALOTU010000154.1 GCA_025457725.1 Verrucomicrobiota bacterium | reverse complement strand
GGGGCGAGTGTCGTGCCCATCAACATCCTGAACCCCATCCCGGGCACCCCCTTCGAGAAGAACGAGCCCCTTCCGGTCTTCGAGATCCTCAAGACCATCGCCTGTTTCCGTTTCATCCTGCCGCGGCAGGAGATCATGGTGGCGGGGGGACGGACGGTGAACCTGCGGGACGCCCAGAGCATGATCTTCATGGCCGGGGCAAGCGCGCTCATGGTTGGGAACTACCTGACCACGTTGAATCAGCCGGTGGAGAAGGATCTGCAAATGATTCGCGATCTCGGATTGGACCCGTGCTGGGAGAATCACGATCATGGTGAGGCGGAGGCGTCACCGGCGGAAGCTTGCGCCTCACCGGTCGGTGCCGTTTCGTCCAGTTGTGCATGAGTTTGGTCCCAGAACTCCTGTGCGGCGGCATCGGAACCAGGGAGGCTACCGGGGTGAACTCCTCCCCATCCGGCAGGTTGCCAGGCGAATTCGCGACGCCGCCCGTGAGCGTGGCTGGGCGATTTGCGAGTTGACCCGGCAGGGCGAGCATCCCATCTGGCAGTTGAGCAAGCCTCCGACCGATCCGGTCCGGCATCCACGCCGCATCTACATTTCCGCGGGCATTCACGGGGACGAGCCGGCGGGTCCGTTGGCGGCGCTCCAACTGGTCGAGGAACATCGATGGCCCGCAGCGGTCGAAATCCACCTGTTTCCTTGTCTCAACCCGGCTGGGATGATGGACAACCGGCGGGAAGGTTTGGAGGGAATCGATTACAACCGGGATTACCGGAATCCCAAAACGGCGTTGGTCCGCGCGCACCGGGGGTGGCTTGACCGGCAACCGGACTACGATGTGGCGCTGCTGCTCCACGAGGATTGGGAGGCGGACGGATTCTATCTCTATGAACTGAACACCTCCGGCCGCATGTCAACGGCGGCGGACGTGACCCGTGGTGTCGGACAGGTTTGTCCGGTTCTGAAGGCAACCCAGGCGGACGGCTGGCCTGTCACGCATGGGGTTGTGCGGCCTGATGTGGTTCCCGCAACACGGCCGGACTGGCCCGAGGCCCTGTATCTTTCGGAGGAGAAGACCGACCTGTGCTACACCTTTGAAGCCCCCTCGGACTTTGAACTCCCCATCCGCGTCAACGCTCTGGTCACGGCGGTGAACGCCGCCATCCGCCACCTTGCCAGTGAATCATCGTAACCGACGATCGTCTGTGGATTACCAGACCGTTCCCATGCGATCCGGCGTGCGGTTGGTGCAGCATGGCACCGTGCTCAGCGAGATCCGCACCCGGCCCGGCCCGACGCACAGTGTTGTGGATGTGATTGCTGCCACAATTCACGCGACGGGTGTGGGCTCAAGGGTCGCGCTCCTGGGATTTGCCGGGGGCGGCCTGCTGGCGCCTCTGCGCGCCATGGGCGGAAACCACCGGGTCGACGCGGTGGACCTCGACGCCTCCGGGCACCGGCTGTTCCGGAAATTGTGCCGGGTGTGGGCGGGGGATGTGCATTTTGAACGCGCAGAAGTCTGTGGGTGGCTGCGCCGGAATCCGCGCCGGTATGACGTGATCGTTGAGGATCTCTCCATCCCAAGTCAGGACGATGTCGTCAAGCCTGCGGCGACTTGGCGCGAGTTGCCGCCGCTCGTCTACCAGCACCTGGAACCGGATGGGATCGCCATCTTCAACCTCCTGCCTCCCGAGGATGGTTCATGGGGGCAGGGTCTGCGTCAGATTCTCGGCGGAGAATTCGCCGTGCGCATTGTGCAATTCGACGAATACGAAAACCGATTGCTGATCGTTGCCGGGCAACTGCCCACGGCCAGGACGTTATCCATCCGGCTGCGATCGCATTTGAAAAGGATCCGCTCCCGGCTGGCGACCCGTATTGCCGTGAGGAGCTGGAGTGATCGAAGCGATTCAGCGCACGAAGTCAGCACCTGAGGAGAGCCGCGCCGGGCTGCGACGGATCCCGGGTTGGCGGCGGTTTCGGCGTGCGTCAGGAGGTCACCAGGACGCGGCCTCGCGGCGCCTTTGCCATTCGCTACCCAACGTGCTGAGCGTTTTGGCCTTGAGCAATCGTTCACCCATCGGGAACACGGAGCGTTCCTCCTTGTCGAAATGCCGCCGGCAGGCCAGCACCGCCTTCAGAAGGAGCATGCGCGCGGCTTTGGCGGTCTTCGATTGCTGGATCTCCTCCAGCGTCGCCTCGATCTCCTCGTGTTCGCCATGGAAGTTCTGGGTTTGTCCCAGTTGATCCATGCAGTGATCGAGCGGTTCGATGAACAGTTCCTCCTCCACGCGGGAATGGGGCTTGAGCGTGGCATCCAGAAGCCCGGCCACGGCCTTGATCTCCGCCAGCGTCTTCAGACCGGGAGCCGTCCGCTCGATATAATCGAACAGACCATGAAAGACGCCATGTTCTGCAATCAGTGCTTCGGTGATCTTCATGGACGTATTGGAGACCCAAACAGGGACAAAATCAACTCCCTGATCACGAGCCACTCCCTGCACAAATATGAATGCTTGCTAAAAGAAAATTTATCTTGTCTAGTAGCTTTGTTGAAACATCCACAAAACTCCCCCGACCACCCAACCGTTCTGGCCGCCTTTGGTGGTGCCAGGGAAACCAAAGGGGCTGGCCCGACGACTCCCGTTTCTTCCGCGCCTCGCCTTTCCCGGGCCCGGCTGCGATTCATCATGGGGCTGGCCCTCTGTTTGACCACCCGGTTTGCCAGCGGCATCACCATCGCGGAAGCGGTGGATACCCCCACCTGGACCTGGACCACGGGCGGCTCGATCCCGTGGGGGGTCACGGTGGGGACGACGCACGACGGAGTGGACGCGGCCCAAAGTGGGTCAATTGGGAATTCGCAATCCAGTTATGTCGAAACCAAGATCGTCGGCTCGGGAAGGTTGACCTTTTGGTGGACCGTATCTTCGGAGGACTACCTCATTCCCAATACTTGGTATGACTATCTGGGCGTTTCGATTAACGGCACTCTGGTGTCGCGGATAGCGGGAGAGACATTCTGGCAACAACGGACCTTCTTCCTGCCGGCCGGGACCAACACCATCCGCTGGACGTTCGTCAAGGACGGTTCCGACCCCTTCATCTTTCCCTGGTCTGATCGGGGCTGGCTCGATCAAGTGGCCTTTCTTCCCGATGTCGCCACCACGAACGACGGCGGCCCCTACTCGCTGCGCCAGGTGATCGCGGACGCTCCCGCGGGATCAACAGTCCGCTTCGCCTCCAGCTTGTCCGGCCAGACCATTGTGCTCACCAACGGCGAGATTGTGTTGAACAAGAATCTGACCCTGGACGCCTCGCTGCTATCTGGCGGAATCCAAATCGACGGCAACGCGAACGGACGGATTTTTCAGGTGGACAGCAACCGCACGGTGGTGCTGAATTCACTCACCATCACCAACGGATTCGTCACCGGAGACGGCGGCGGAATTCACAATCAGGGCACGTTGACCGTGAACCGCTGCACGTTGGCCGGGAACACAGCCACCAATACTGCTGTGGTGGCCAACTATGGCGGGGGCATCTTCAACAACGGCACGTTGACTGTGAATGAGAGTTCGTTTGTGGGCAATGACGTCCGGCATTTCGGCGGCGGTCTGTTGAATTACTATGCTGGCACCTGCACCGTGAACCAAAGTACCTTCTGGGGAAATACTGCTGACAACGCCGACGGGGCCATCGGCAGTTACGGCAGCCTGACCCTGAACCAATCGACTGTTACGGGCAATTCGGCGCCTTACGCCGCAGGCATATTCCACAATGCGCCCATGACACTCTTCAATTCAATTGTCGCAGGGAACGCCCCGGATAATCTGTATACGGCGGCCTCCCTTACCAACACGGGCGTCAACCTGACCAACGGCCTTCCGCTCCTTGCCCCGCTGGGCCATTACGGCGGGCCCACGCCCACCCTGCCGCCACTCCCCGGTTCGCCCGTGATTGACGCGGCCATGTCCGCCACGTTCAGCACCGACCAACGCGGTGGCCCGCGCATCGTCGGACCCACTCCCGACATCGGCGCCGTGGAAGCGGATGTCAACCCCATCATCACCACCCTGGCCGATGCCGGGCTGGGTTCATTGCGCTATGCCGCCACTTACGGTAGCAGCGGAGCCGCCTTTACTTTTGATGCTGCGTTATCCGGTCAAAGCATCGTGCTCACCAACGGCCAACTGCTGCTGACCAATGACATCACGATTGACGCCTCAAGCCTGCCTGCTGGCATTGCCCTCAATGGCAATCACGCCAACCGTATCTTCCAGGTGGCCGCTGGGGTCAACGCTGTGCTGGACTCTCTGACTCTCACCAACGGCAAGGCCGCCGATGGTGTTGTTGGCGCGACCGGATCCGACGGTGGAGGATCCAATCCCGGCGGTCCGGGCGGGCCCGGTGGCGCAGGC
Organism: Verrucomicrobiota bacterium; assembly: GCA_025457725.1. Classification (GTDB taxonomy): domain Bacteria; phylum Verrucomicrobiota; class Verrucomicrobiia; order Limisphaerales; family DSYF01; genus JALOTU01. The sequence continues at coordinate 1,678 of JALOTU010000154.1, read as the reverse complement.
GCATCCGGCGGTGGCATCTACAACGAAGGAACGCTCGCGCTCAATCGCGTCACCCTGTCCGGCAACGCCGCAGGCCACGGCGGCCTGGGCGGAGCCGGCGGGCCCGGAATCCTCCAGGGCGGCGGTGGCATGGGTGGTCGCGGGGGCGACGGAGGGGCCATCTACAACGCCGGCAGCGGAACATTGACCATCCTCAACAGCACCCTCGCCGACAATGCCGCCGGTTCAGGAGCAAACGGCGGGTCCGGCACCAGTCAGGGTGACGGCGGCAGCGGCGGCTCCGGTGGCGGCATCTTCAACGCCGGCATTCTCCGCGTCACTCATGCCGCACTTACGGACAACGCGGCCGGAACGCGCGGCAACCTGGGCACTGGCTCGCCCACTCACGGCAACGGTGGCGGCATTCACACCAGCGGCTCGCTGAGCCTGACGAACACTCTCGTGGCGCTGAACACCGCATCCGGCGTTGGCCCGGACCTGTCCGGCACGGCCACTTCCCCCGGCGGCGTCAATTTCGTTGGCAATGCATCGGGCACCAGCGGCCTCGGCAGCTCCGGCGTCGATTATTTTACGGGCGATCCCCTGCTGCTCCCGTTGGGGAATTACGGCGGACCGACTCGGACCCGGTTGCCGTATCTCAGCAGCCCCGTGGTGGATGCCGCCAGTTTTGGTCTCGCGATTGATCAACGCGGCACTGCCCGACCCCTGGGTTTGCAGTTCGACATCGGGGCAGTGGAAGGAGGCTTCAACCCTGCCCTTGAGCTCACTGGTTCCACCATTACCAGCGGCGGTTACTTCCGGGCTGGCTTCAGCAATGTAAACGGGATGCAATTCACGGTGCTGACTTCCACCAACGTAACATTGCCTCCCTATCTGTGGACCGTCTCTGGGACGACAGTCGAAGTTCCCGCCGGTTCTGGGCACTATGAATTCACCACTCCGGCGGTGACGGCCGAGCCTCAGCGATTTTATCGCATCAGCCTCTATCCCCCGGCAGACAAGTGAGCCAGCAGCGTCATTGGATTCAGTACTCAATATAGCATCGGAGGCTGGAGTGCCGCCCAGGCGCTGGGTCAGCCCGATGCCTATCCCGCCTACGGCCATTTGCCAACGGCTTGAGCGACCTGGACACCGAACGCCGGAAACGAGGGTATTGCGCCGGACTCTTGATCGCAGAGGCCCAGGAACAGGAGGTCAAGCCGCAGCGCGGCGGCCCTGTGCGACTTGCCGCGTGGAAATCAGCCGCAAACCCAGCTCTTGACAGTCCTAATGCACGAGTGAAGGGTTACGAATCGTCGGGCAAATCAAACCAGGCCGCCAGATTGTTGAACAGGCAATGAAAGCGGCACAACCGGAGGCGTTCGTATGAGCGATTACGTGGAATGGACGATGCAAGGAACCGAGTACGTGAATTGCAACTGTGCCTGGGGTTGTCCCTGCCAGTTTAACGGTCCGCCCAGCTATGGGAACTGCCATGCGGTCGGTTTCGTGCAGATTGACAAGGGCCGCTTCGGCCGGACCTCGCTGGATGGATTGCGCTGGGGAGTGGTGATGGCGTGGCCGGCAGCGGTTCATCTGGGCAACGGTAGAATGCAAACCGTCATTGAAGAAAGCGCGAACCCGGAGCAGCGGACAGCCATTGAGACGGTATCGCATGGCGGCGAAACCGAGCCGGGCA
>JALOTU010000153.1 GCA_025457725.1 Verrucomicrobiota bacterium | reverse complement strand
CCGGGGTGGATCAGTTCATGGAACGCGCGGTGTCCGAACGGAAGATGGCCGGAGGTGTCGTGCTGGTGTCGCACCGTGGCCGGGTTGGATTCTTCCGCAGTTACGGGTTGATGGATCTCGAATCGGGCAAGCCCATGGCGACCAACACCCTCTTCCGCATCTATTCCATGAGCAAGGCCATCACCACGGCGGCTGCCTTGACCCTGTATGACGCTGGGAAGATTGGTTTGGACGATCCCGTCGCGAACTACCTCCCTGTTTTTGCCGATGCGAAGGTGGCGGATACCAACGGACTTCGCCCTCCGTCCCGCCCGATGACCCTTCGGGACCTGATGCTGCACACCTCGGGTTTGACCTATGGCGACGGGCCCGAGGCGCTCAAGCAGGCTTACGAACGACTCAAGCCGCTCGAATCGACCAATCTGGTGGAAATGACCGGGAAACTCTCCCAAGTGCCGCTGGCCTTCGATCCGGGGACTGACTGGAGGTATGGAACTGGCATTGACGTTCTGGGTCGGGTGATTGAGGTGGTGAGTGGTCAAAGTCTGGATGTTTTCTTGGCGGAATGCATCTTCGAGCCGCTGGAGATGAACGATACCGGGTTCCGGGTCCCGCCGGAGAAGATCGGTCGGTTCGCCGCCAACTACGAGCGTTCGCCGGATGGATTGAAACTGATTGATGCGCAGTCCAATTCGGCCTACGCGAAGCCGGTCACCTTCTTCTCCGGTGGGGGCGGCCTGGTGGGCACGGCCGGGGACTACCTGCGGTTTTTGTCGATGATCGAAGGCGGTGGCGTCCTGGAGGGGCATCGCATCCTCCGCCCCGGAACGGTGAAGCTCATGACCAGCAATCAGCTCCCCCCCGAGGCGTTTCCCATCTACTTCGGGGCTGAGAAACGTTTCGGCACTGGATTTGGCCTCGGGTTTTCCGTGCGTACCGAGATCACGAGCTGGGATCCGTCGGGTCATGTCGGCGAATATGGCTGGGGCGGCGCCGCCTCCACCCACTTCTGGGTGAGTCCGGCAGACAATTTGATCGTGGTCACACTTGAGCAGATCATGCCCTATCAGTGGGATACAGAGTTTGGCATCAAGAAGACGATCTACGATGCCCTGCAGAAATGAAGGCGCCCAATCAGGCGCAGACCTCCAAAGGGTTGGTCAGGTGTGCCGCTGGGTCGCCGTCGATAAAGTATTATGAAGAAGAAATGGAAAGCGAACATGGTGCGGACTTTCAGAAATGCGGTGCTGTCGCTGACTCTGATAGCGCCGACTTTTTGTGTGGCCGACTGGCAGCTGGTCTGGAACGACGAGTTTGATGGGACGGCGGTCGATCCGGCCCGTTGGTCCTTTGACATCGGCAATGGCTGTCCCAACCTTTGCGGCTGGGGCAACAATGAGCTGGAGTATTACACCAGTCGTACGGAAAACGTCCATGTCACCAATGGGCTGCTGCATATTGTGGCGCGCAAGGAAGTGCCCCAGTACAACGGCTATGACTACACCTCGGCCAAGCTGAAGACGCAGGGGCTCTTCAGCAAGCGGTACGGCCGGTTCGAATTTCGCGCCCGCCTGCCGCAGGGACAGGGCTATTGGCCTGCGCTTTGGATGATGCCGCTGTCCTCGGAGTACGGTGGTTGGGCGGCCTCCGGGGAGATCGACGTGATGGAGAATCGGGGGAGCACGCCCAACACTGTCGGAGGCACCCTGCATTATGGTGGGAGCTGGCCCGCCAACACCTATTCTGGCGCAAGCTACGTTCTTCCCGGGGGAGGAACGGTCACTGATTTCCACACCTACATGCTGGAGTGGAGCACCAATTCCTTCAAATGGTACGTCGATGGGGTGCTTTACCAAACGCAGACCTCGTGGTGGAGCGCCAACGGTGCCTACCCCGCGCCCTTTGACAAACCGTTCTACCTGATCATGAACCTGGCCGTCGGCGGGAACTACGGTGGTGATCCCAACGGCACCACCGTGTTTCCCGGCGAGTTGCAGGTGGATTATGTCCGGGTTTATGATTTCGTGCCCGCCATTCCAGATGCACCGACGGGATTGAGAGTCAGCCCGGGCAGTGCGAAGGCTTTTCTAAGTTGGGACGACACGTCTGGTGCGAGCAGTTACAATGTCAAGCGCGCCACGAGCAGCGGCGGGCCCTACACAACCGTGGCCAGTCCCGCTTCGAACAGCTACACCGACACCAGCCTTGCCAATTGCTCGACTTATTACTACGTGGTCTCAGCCACCAATTCCCTGGGCGAAAGCCCTGATTCCGGCGAGCAAGCCGCGTCGCTGGGCGCGTTCGCCCTCGGGGTGAACTCGGGCGGCGTTGCGGCCGGCCAGTTCGCGGCGGATGCCTACGTCTCGGGCGGCACCGTGGGTGGTATGTCCTCGGCGACCATCGACACTTCCGGATTGGTCGCTCCCGCGCCCCAGGCAGTTTACCAGGCCGAACGCTACGGCAACTTCACCTACACGTTCACCGGTCTGATCTCCGGGGTGAACTACAAGGTGCGTCTGCACTCCGCCGAGACCTACTGGTCAGCGGTCGGACAACGTCGATTCAACGTTTTCATCAATGGCGCGCAGGTCCTGGCCAACTTCGACATCATCGCCGTCGCGGGGGCCCCGAATAAAGCGGTGATTCACGAATTCACCGCCACCGCCAGCAGCGGGCGGATTGTGGTCCAGTACACCACCGTCACGGACAATGCCAGGGCCAGCGGTATTGAGATTCTCCTTCCTCAGCCGCCGGCGCCGTCGGGCTTGACGGCCACCGCCGGTGTGTCGGAGGCAACCCTGCAATGGAACGCACTGGCCGGCGCCAGCTACAATGTGAAGCGTTCGCTCGCCAGTGGCGGACCCTTCACGCCGCTGTTCAGCGGCCTGGCCACCACCAACTGCACCGACCCCGGTCTCACGAACGGCGTGACCTATTTCTACGTCGTTTCCGCCGTCAGCCTCGGTTGCGAGGGCCCCAACTCCGCCCCGGTCAGCGCGACTCCGGCCTGCTCGCCGCCGCCGGCCCCGACAGCCGGCAACAACGGACCGATTTGGGCGGGGATGACCTTGAACCTGACGGCTTCGACGGTACCCGGGGCGACCTACGGTTGGACGGGGCCCAATGGGTTCAGCTCCAGCAATCAGAACCCCTCGATCGTGAATGCTTCCACCAACGACTCCGGGCTGTTCAGTGTAACCGCGGCAATCGACGGCTGCATCTCCGATCCGGCGATGACCGCGGTAACGGTTAATCCACCCGCCAGCGTGTCCATTCAACCCCTGGATGGAGCCGTACTTCTAAGCTGGCCCGGCGGGACGCTCCAATCTGCCACCGACATTGGTGGTCCCTGGGACGATGTCAGCGGAGCGGTGTCGCCGCGCACCAACCCGGCCGCAACGTCGCAGGAGTTCTATCGCCTCAGGCTGCAGTGACCCGGGATCCGGCGGGCCGGGTCATCCGCGTTCAGCCCTGCCAGCGTTTGCGCCGGGTGACCGCGGAATGGGCCGCCCTTTGTTTGTTGGCGGATTCAATTCAGGAAAACCTGAATCAGGGTCATGGACGGGACCGGTACAGCGAACCCGGTCCCGGGAGACGGCCCAGTCGTGGCGCACCGCGCACCCATATGAAACTGACATTTAAAAGAATCCAATTCCGGGCCGGGCCGCTTGCGCTGGGGGTGGCGGTCTTGACCTTTCCGGTGCCGGCCCAGGCCGACTGGCAGCAGGTCTGGAGCGACGAGTTCGAGGGTGCGTCGGTGGATACGAATCATTGGACGTTCGATGGCGGCAATGGCTATTGGTCCGGGGACACCTGGATATCGGGGTGGGGCAACAACGAACTCGAGTATTATACCAGCCGGACGCAGAACGTTTACGTTGCCAACGGTGTGCTCCATCTGGTGGCCCGAAAGGAACCATACAACGGATTCTCCTACACCTCCGGGCGCCTCAAGTCCCTCGGCCGATTCTCGAAAAAATATGGGCGCTTCGAGTTCCGGGCGAAACTGCCTCAAGGCCAGGGCTACTGGCCCGCGCTTTGGCTCTTGCCGGATTTCCCGGTGTTCCCGGGAGGACAATACGGGAATTGGGCGGCCTCGGGCGAAATCGACGTGATGGAAAACAGGGGCAGTGCGCCCACCACCACGGGGGGTGCCATTCATTATGGCGGTCCCTGGCCCAATAATGCCCATTCTGGCGCGAGTTACGTCTTCCCTGGCGGAGAAGGGGTCACCAACTTCCACAACTACATGTTGGAGTGGGGCACCAACTCCATGAAATGGTATGTGGACGGGATACTCTTCTGGGCCCAGACATCCTGGTGGAGCTCGGCGGCAGCCTACCCGGCGCCGTTCGATCAGCCGTTCTACATGATCATGAACCTGGCGGTCGGTGGCAACTACGACGGCAATCCAACGGTGAGCACCGTCTTCCCTGGCGAGATGCAGGTGGATTATGTGCGCGTTTATGATGACGTGGACTGTTCGACGCCTCCGACCTTGACGGCCGGCAACAACGGCCCGATTTGGTCGGGGATGACGTTGAACCTCACGGCATCGTCGGTGCCGGGGGCAATCTACAGTTGGACCGGACCAAACGGATTCAACTCCACCAATCAGAACCCCTCGCTCGTGAATGCGTCCACCGACGACTCCGGACTATACAGTGTGACCGCGGCAACCGGTGGCTGTACCTCCGCCCCGGCCATGACTGAAGTCGCCGTAAATCCTCCAGCCGGCGTGTCCATTGAATCACTGGGCGGAAGCGTCATTCTGAGCTGGCCGGCCGGAACACTCCAATCGGCCACCAATCTCGCTGGCCCATGGCAGGATGTCAGTGGAGCCGCCTCGCCCCGCACCAAACCAGCGGCGGCTTCCCAGGAGCTTTATCGCCTGAACCTGCAATAATGCCCGACTTGGCTGTTTCCGTCGGCGGTCGTTCTGTGGCATTCTTCGTCGACACATGATGCACACACTTGTCCGCCAGGCGTCGAGCTCGGTTGCATTCCGGGGCCTGCCTTTCCTCGGGGTCCTCCCGTTCCTGTTGTTGTGTACGGCGGTCGTTCGAGCCCAGGACAGCTCGGAAATCACGTCGGCGGTTGAGGTGCGGAGCCTGACGGCGGCGGAAGCCGAGTTGGAGCGGCCCGTGCGGCTGCGGGGCGTGGTCACCTTTTTTGACGAGGTCATCTACGGCCGTTTCATCCAGGATGATACGGCCGGCATCTACCTGCGTGAATCTCCAAACACACCGACACTGGTTCCCGGGCAGGTGGTCGAAGTGGTGGGGGTAACCAGTCCCGGCGAATACGCGCCCATCGTGGTGCCGGAGGAGGTCCGCGTGGTGGGGGAGGCGCCACTGCCCCAGGCCAAACCGGCGACCTTCGAGCAACTGGCCAGCGGCCAGGAGGACAGTCAGTTTGTGGAGATCTCCGGGATCGTGCGATCGGCGCGTTTGGACCCGACGCTGGGCTATCACCTGGTCGAACTGGCGACGGGCGGCGGGCGTTTGCTTGTCTACATCAAGGACCTGCCGGTGGCCGCGCCCGAGGACCTGGTGGACAGCACGGTCCGGGTGAGGGGAGTCTGCTCAACGATCTTCAACCGGCAGGGTCAATTGTTCAATATTCGCCTCGTGGTGCCGCGTGCCACGGATATGGTGGTGGAGATCCCGGCCCCCCCAGACCCCTTCGGGCTCCCGGTCAGGAGCATTGGCAGCCTGCTGCAATTCACGCCGCGCGGAAGCTATGGGCGGCGTGTCAAGGTGGTGGGCACGGTCACCCTGCAACAGCCTGGAGCCGCCCTCTTCATCCAGGATGCCGCCGATGGCCTCTACGTGAAGACGCGGCAACGCACCCCGCTCGAGGTGGGCGATGTGGTCGAGGTCCTCGGGTTCCCGGCTCAGGGGGTTTATACGCCGAGCCTCGAGGACGCACTTTACCGTCGGCTCGGCTCCGGGCCCCGGCCGGAGCCGGATATCGTGGACTACGACGAGGCCCTCAAAGGCACGCACGATTGCCGACTGGTTCGCATCAACGCCCGGGTGTTGGATCGGGCCGAGCATTCCGGCGAACAGTCGCTGGTGCTGGAGGCCGGGGACTTCATCTTCCATGCCGAGCACCGTCTCCGTCACCGGAGTCTGTCTCATCGATCCGGGGGAATGGGTGGCGGGCGCGGAATGGCGCGCCGCGTCTTTCCGCCTCCTCCTCCGCTCGCCGCAGGACGTGCTGGTGTTGAAGGCGCCGTCGTGGTGGACCTTGAAGAAACTCCTTTGGATGGTGGCCATCCTGGTGGTGGTCATTCTCGTGGCCCTGGTCTGGGTGGTGGTTTTGCGGCGTCGGGTGCGCCAGCAAACGGAGATCATTCGCCACAAGCTGGAGGTGGAGGAGGAACTCAAGGAACGCTACGTGGACCTTTTCGAAAACGCCAACGACATGGTGTTCACGCACGATCTCCGGGGGCAAATGACCTCGATCAACAAGGCGGGGGAGCGGCTGTTGCACCGGTCGCGGCAGGAGATCCTCCAGCTTAATCTGGTGGATCTGCTGGCGGAGGAGCAACAGGCTCCCGCGCGCCGTTGGATCGAGCAGGTGGTGACGGACACCGAGGTGCCTTCGGCCGAGTGGGACTTTCTGGACGCCGGGGGGCGACGGATCCGATTGGAGCTCAGCTCCCGACAGGTGGATCGGGCAGGGCGGGTGGTGGAGGTGGAAGGGATTGCGCGCGACATCACCCAACGAAAACGGCTGGAACGCGAGCTTCTCGACATCAGCACCCG
>JALOTU010000152.1 GCA_025457725.1 Verrucomicrobiota bacterium | reverse complement strand
CGGTCCCCCTCCGGAGATTCTGTTGGCAGGCGATTCATTTAAACCCATTCCTGTCCGGAACAGTCCCACCATCCGCCTTTCCCCGGGATGTGTCAAAGCAACTCCGCGCAGGACGCCGCAGTCCGCCGGAATCGGCCGCTCGCCGCCCCCAGCCCGCAGCAAAACCGAACCTCCCCCGAGCGCTTGTCCGAGGCGAACGCGACTTTCAGGTCGCTTCAACGTGCGAAGTGCGGATGGCTCTCAAACACTTCGGACACGTTGGGTTAGGCGAACGTGAAGTGGCATCAATGCCGGGCCCTACCCCAGCGGAGGGCCTTCTGACCTGCCGCAGAGTTCTGCAACTGCCGCCCGGTAGATCCGTGGCGGCTTGACCCAGCCAAACATCTGCGGCCACCTTGTGCCCATGAAAACTCCGGACTGGCGCGATGTTGGCGCGGTGGAAGATCTCAGCAGGTCGTCGTTGACGGAGATTCATGTCGACCGGACGCGGATTGCGCTGAGTCACGCGGATGGGACCTTTGGCGCAATCTCCAATGCCTGCAACCACGTCGGCGGACCGCTCGGTCAGGGCCGGTTGGATGGCGAGTATGTCGTCTGCCCATGGCACAACTGGAAGTTTCACCGCTGTAAAGGCCACGGCGAACCCGGTTTTGAACAGGATCAGGTGCCCGGGTATGCCGTCAAAGTGGAGAACGGTCGGGTTTGGATCGACCTGAACTCGGCCAGTCCGCGCAGGAAATCACCCCACGACCCGCATCCGCTGGCCCGAGCCGTCGAGCGCGAACCCGGCCCGGTGCGCGTGGCGGGCATTTCCACCACCGTGATGGATGTCGCCCATCCGCGCTATTCCACATCGGACGCCCTGCTGGAAGAGGCCATCCATCATGCCGGGACGGGCTTGGGAAAGGAGACGCGACTGATCCGGCTCCGGGAACTGCAGTTCCGCGCCTGTGAAGGCTATTATTCCAAATCAGCCCGCGCCTGCACCTGGCCCTGCTCGATCACGCAGATGGATCCGGGCGATCAACTCAACCCGGTCTACGAGGCCTTCGTCCATTGGGCGGATGTCATCATCGTCTCCACCTCCATCCGCTGGGGCGCGGCGAGCTCTCTCTACTACAAGATGGTGGAACGCATGAACTGCATCCAGAACGCCATCACCACGCAGAATCGCGTGCTGCTGCGCAACAAGGTGGTCGGACTCGTCATCACGGGAGGGCAGGACAACATCCAGGCGGTCGCCGGCCAGATGCTCGGGTTCTTCGCCGAGAGCGGATGCGTATTCCCCCAGTTCCCCTATGTGGCTCATTCGCGCGGCTGGACGGCCGAGGACATGGAACGCAACGTCGCCTTCGTCCGGAACAGCGCGGAACTGCGCGAGGGCGCGCGCCAGCTGGTGGACGGCGCCGTAAGGATGGCGGAAACACTGCTGGGCGCCGAGATCACTCGCCCCCGTCTGGCGCGCGGCGGTCGCAAGGCGCACCGGTGCGACGAGTCCAATGAGCCGGCGTAGGGCAAACGGGGACTTCACCCCCGTCCGCTCGACCACAATCTTTTGGGCCGACGCCTGTCTGACTCCGTCCGAATTGCAGCGCGCAAGTTAACGAGTGCAAGGCAGACGCATCCAATGAGTCCGGGCTTTCGGCGTCGCGCCGGTTTTCAACCGGCCCGGGGATAGGGCGCGCATGTGGGCGGGTTCGATTCGCCGGCTGGAAAGCCGGCGATACCTCCCGGATGAAGACGCGTCTGCCCTGGTCCTGCGTCGCTGCTCCATTGACAGGTCAGGCAAACGTTTGCCAGTCTGTCACCCTCAAGACCATGAAAGCACTCTTCACCATCCTCCGGATCCTCACAGTCATCGTTCTAACCGGCAGCCCTGTCGGGCAGGCTCGCGCGGCAACCACCGCCCCCAGCGAAGGCAGATCCACGGTCGCCCTCACGACAAGCGTCACCAACGCCACGGACGCCGCCGCAGGGACGATGGCCGAGACCCCCAACACCGCCATCGTGCCCGTGTCGCGGGACGGACGCGCGTTGAACCGGCAGAACACGGTGTTGCAGCGGGCCCGGGACAATCAGGGTCCGTGCGACATTGTGTTCATCGGCGATTCCATCACCCAGGGATGGGAGGTCAACGGAACGAATGTGTGGGAGCGGTACTACGGCAACCGCAAATGCCTGAACCTCGGCGTGGGCGGGGATCGCACCCAGCATGTGCTCTGGCGATTCGAGAACGGCCAGCTGGACGGACTCGATCCCAAAGCGGCCGTGCTCCTCATCGGCACCAACAATTCCAATCGCGACGACAATTCCGAGGCGGAGATCCTGGAGGGCGTGCTGGCGGTCGTGAAGCAGATCCGCGAGCGTCTGCCCGACACCCGACTGCTCGTGGTGGGCATCTTTCCGCGGGGCCAGACCTTCAGCGCGCAGCGTGGCAAGGTCCTCCAGGTCAACCAGGCGCTTGCCAAGGTGGCTGACGGAAAGATGATCTACTACATCGATTTCGGTTCCGACCTCATCGAACCCGATGGCTCCCTTTCCCGTGACATCATGCCCGACTACCTGCACCTGTCCGAGCGCGGCTATGCCATCTGGGCGGCGGCGATGGAACCCATCCTGCAGGAGTTGATCAGCGCGAACTGAGTGTGGGCATTCGCCCTGGGCGGCGCGCCCTCTCAAGGGTCCCCGGGCGTGCCACTTTGTTCATTCCGGCCGGACTGGCGCATGTCCCGCGTCAGTTTCCGCAGGCGTCCAAGGCGCCAGTAAACCGAGCCAAAGAACAGCGCGCCACAGAGGTTCACGCCCAGCGTGTAACCGAGCTTGTAGGTGCGGCCCGAGTTCCGCTCGGCGTAAATCGGCAGATCCTGCCCGACCAGCAGCATCGGGAATCCGCACGGCATCAGGGCGCCGTGCGCCATGCCCGCGGCGAACCCGGGGACCTTGCCCTCATGCTGCGACAGCTTCACGGAGTATTGCAGCACCCGCCCAAACAGCACCGTCACCACAATGGCCACAAGAATGCGCGTGGCCACGCGCAGCAGAGGGCGGCGGGCGGGTTTCGGCAATGGCAAGGTCTTGGGGTTGTCGATGGATGGATTCAAAAGTTGCGGACTGACATTGGAGGCGCGCCACATGGCCGGTCAAGTCTTCCGTCCGGCGGCATCAAACCGGCGCGCGGCCTCCCGCCTCCAGCGGAACCAGCGCAGGGTGTCGCGCCACGGATGAATCTTGCTTCGTTCCGCATCATAGATCACCGCCACCGGCACGAATTCCACCCGCCGGCCCGCGAGCAGGTAGGCAACGAGCACCTCCGATTCAATCTCAAAATGGGCGGCCTTCGTGGACTCCGGATCCCAGCACCGCAGGTCCATCAGGCGAAAGCCGTTCTGCGTGTCGGGAAGATGTTGCCCGGACAACCGCGAGAGACGACGACTCATCCACCGGTTCACCTGCCGCCGCAACCAGGGCATGCCTGCCGGGTTGGCCATGCGGTTCCCCACCACCATGGCGGCCCCAGTCCGTTCCGCGCATTCCAGAAAGGCGGGCACATCGGCCACCGCATGCTGCCCGTCCCCGTCCAGGCACAGCGCCCAGGAATAGCCCCGCTCGCGCGCCATCCGCCAGCCATCGCACATGGCCGCCCCCTTGCCCTGTGGACGGGAATGTCGGATCACCAGCGCCCCCTCCGCTTCGGCCAGACGCGCCGTGTCGTCCGTGGACCCATCATCCACCACAATGACCGCCGGCAGATGGGCGCGCAGCCCGCGCACGACACCGGCGATGGCCGCCGCCTCATTGAGGCAGGGAATCACAGCGGTGCAGATGGAGGGCCAGTTCACACCCGCAGGCTAGGACAGGTCTCCGTCCGTTTTCAACCCATGTCCGGCGGCCACGGTCTTTTGGTTTGAAGTCGGACCCCGGACGGGCTTTACTTCGCGGGTGTCGGACTGCTCCTTCATTCCCACGGCGCCCGCGATCGAGGCAACAGGCGCCGCCCAGGAGGAACTTCACCTGCGCGCTGTGACAGCCACCCGGGCCCACTTCGGCAACCGGGTGTTCGTTCGCGCCGTGGTGGAGGCCTCCAATTATTGCCGCCAGAACTGTGCTTACTGCGGCATGCGGCGCGACAATCGGTCGCTCGCGCGCTTTCGCGCCGAAGCCGACCAGCTGGCCGGGCTGTTGATTCATCATCGTCCGGAAAGCGTCACGGACGTCAATATCCAGACCGGCGAAGATCCCGTGGCGGCGCGCGAGGTGGTGCTGCCTCTGGTCCGGACCCTGCGGCGCGAGACCTCCCTGGGCATCAGCGTCTGCCTGGGCAACCTTGGACCGGCGCTCTACGCCGAATTGCAGGAAGCGGGCGCCACCACCTATATCATGAAGTTCGAGATGGCGGGCCCGGCACGCTACGAACGGTTTCATGCCCCGGGCACCCTCGCCAACCGCATCCGCCACATTCGCATGCTCGCAGACTCCGGCTGGAACGTCAGCTCCGGATTCATTGCCGGTCTGCCCGGTCAGACCACCCCGGACCTGCTGACCAATCTCGCGCTGTCCAAAACCCTGCCGCTAAGCGGATGCAGCGTCAGTCCTTTCATACCAGGCGACGAGACCCCGCTGAGAGATGCCGCCGGGTCGGATGTCAATCGCACCTTGAACTCCATGGCGGCCATGCGCCTGATGCGGCCCGACTGGGTGATCCCGTCGGTGAGCGCGCTGAACCTGGCCCAACCCGGCCAGGGTTATCGTCGCGGCCTTCGCACGGGTGCCAACCTGGTGACCATCAACCTGACGCCGGAGGAAATGCGGGGCAACTACCTGCTCTACAAACGGGACCGATTCATCATGACCGAGGAACGTATCCTCGGCGCGATCGAGTCCGAGGGACTCACCCCCTCAACCCAAAGTCTGGCCGATTACCTCCAGTCGCGCCGCCCGATGCCGGAGGCCCGCCGCGAGCCCGAGCTGGCGGCCGCCCAGGGATAAGGCCTCCGCCCCCCTACCAGTCCGGATCTCCTTCGTTCTCCCCTGCCGCATCCCAACCATCCCGTGCCCCGCTGACCAGATCCCATTCCTCGCGCGCTTCGTCGGGAATCTCGTTCAGGAAGCGCGAGGGACGTTGAACGGTATCCATCCCCCCTCCCGCCACGGGCCGGAGAAGCGGATAGCTCAGGTAAAGCTCGTCCCGCGCCCGCGTGACCGACACATACATCAAACGCCGCTCCTCCTCGATGGCATCCGCGTCGTCCAGCGTTCGTGCCGACGGAAACATGCCCTCGCACAACATGATGACGAACACGACATCGAACTCCAGCCCCTTGGCCTGATGGATGGTGGACAACCGCAACCGCTCGTCCTCCTTCTCGGCCGCCCCGGCATCCTCCGCCTCGATGTTCGTGAGCAACGCGAGCTGGGTGAGGAATTCCTCCATGGTTTCGAACTGCTCCGAAAATGACCCCAACTGCTCCAGATCCTCGAGCCGGGAGCGATAATTGTCGTAGGTGGCCTTGAGATAATCCTCGTATCCGGCCTCCACCACGAGGCGGATCAGGGCGCCCGCGCTGGACTTGGGGGCGGCCGATTCGAGTTGCGCCAGGGTGGCGGTGAATTGCGCCCAGGCAACCTTCGCCCTCTTGGGAACCCCCTTCTCAAGGCCTTGAACCGCCGCGGCAAGCAACGACCGTCCCGTCGCCGCGGGACGAACCGGCTCGCCCTCATCCTCTTCCCGGACGGGTTGTGTGGAGTTGAGTTGCGCCCAGAGTTTCTCAGCCGCCTTGGGCCCAATGCCCGGCAGCAGCTGCACGATGCGTTTGAAGGAGAGTTCGTCGCGCGGATTGACCACAAACTTGAGGTGCGCGGCCACATCCTTGATGTGCGCCTGCTCAAAAAAGCGGATGCCGCTGGTGATGCTGAAGGGGATACCGCGTCGGGTCAGCTCCAGCTGAAGGTCCAGGGCGTGGAAGTGGGATCGATACAACACGGCCATGTTGTTCAAGGACCGCCCTGCGTCCCTCAGCTCCAACACCCGCTGGGCAACGAACGCCGCCTGCTGCCGCGAGTCCTGGCAGGCGGCGACCACGGGCTTCATGCCGGCGGACCGGGCGGGCGCGAGTTCCTTGGCAAACTG
>JALOTU010000151.1 GCA_025457725.1 Verrucomicrobiota bacterium | reverse complement strand
CACGTCCGCGCGCTGGGCAAGGTGCCCTTCTTCAAACTGGTCCTGGTGACCAACGGAAGCGGATTGAACCGGGTGGAGGTGCAGGGCGGGATCAAGCTGTTGACACGCCAGGATGAGGTCTGGATCAAGTTGGACGGAGGCACGCAGACCTATCTCAACCGCATCAACCGCGGCCAGGTTTCCCTGGGCCAGACCCTGCAGAACATTCTCTCCCTGGCCCGCCAGCGCCCCGTGATCATTCAAAGCCTGTTCCCGGCCATCCGGGACCTGGAACCACCGGCGGAGGAAGTCGAACAATACGCCCTGCGATTGAAGGAGCTCAAGGAGCACGGGGCCCAGATTCCGCTGGTCCAAATCTATTCCTGCACCCGGCCCACCATCCGGGATGAGGCCACCCATCTGCCCCTGCGGAGCCTGTCCCACATCGCCCACCGCGTGCGCGAGGTCTCCGGCCTGCCCGCGGAGGTTTTCTAGGATTCGATTCGGTACAGATGCGTCCGGGTTCGCAGGAAGAACGCCTTGCCGGACACCGCGGGTGAGGCCATGAATCCGTCGTCCAAAGCATTGGTGGCCAGCACCTCGAACGTCCGGCCCGGCCTGAGCACGGTGGTCACGCCTTCCTGACTGAAGAAGTACAACCGCCCATCCGCGTACACCGGCGAGGCGGCATATTTGCCGCCGATGCGCTCCGTCCACACCATCTCCCCCGTGGCGGCATCGATGCAGGTGACAAAACTCTCCTCGGCCGCGGTGTAGATCAAGCCGTCCACGAGCAGGGGCGAAGCATACTTGCCCACGCGGGTCTTGAGTTTCCAGGCAACGCCGGCATCGGTGACATCGCCCGTCCCGTCGGTCTTCACCGCCCACAGCTCCTTGTTCTTGAAGCCGGTCACGACGTAAGCCAGGCCATCCGAGTACAAGGGCCGGGGAGCCACGGACATGTCGGGATGCTGGACCTTCCACAACTCCCGTCCCGTTCGGGGATCGTAGCCATACGCCGCCTTGGCGCCGGCACTGATCAATTGGGGTCCGCCCAGCGTGTCCGCGATCAGCGGGGTGCTGTGCGCCTTGCGCAAATCGCCATCCCGCGCCATCTGGCCGGGCACATCCTCATCGTTCCACTCGGCCGAGCGATCCGTTTTCCACACCGTTTTTCCGGTTGCCTTGTCCAGCGCCACCACGTACTGCAGATCCGCGCCGTCAAATGTCAGGATCAGCAGGTCCTCGAACGACACGGGCGACGAAGACGCGCCGCGATAATGGCGGCAGGGCAGATCATTCCGCTTCCAGAGCACCTTGCCCGTCAAGGTGTCCAGGCACGCGGTTCCGGGACTGCCAAAGTGGACATACACACGTCCCGGCTCGATGAGGGAGGAAGGTGTGGCGTAGGAATTCATCGACGCGCCATTGCCCAGCGGCTCGGGATTGTCCGTGTGAAATACCTTTTCGCTAAACAGGACGTCCCCATCCGCCGCATCGACGCAGAGGACGTGGTAATCGTGACCGTCCTCCGTCGCGGTGGTGATCCACACCTGGCCGCCCATCACCACCGGCGTGGACCAGCCGCGGTGCGGGATCTCCGTCTTCCACACCACATTGCTCGACTCG
This sequence comes from Verrucomicrobiota bacterium, assembly GCA_025457725.1. Classification (GTDB taxonomy): domain Bacteria; phylum Verrucomicrobiota; class Verrucomicrobiia; order Limisphaerales; family DSYF01; genus JALOTU01. The sequence continues at coordinate 7,609 of JALOTU010000151.1, read as the reverse complement.
CTCCAGTGCAACGGCAGGCCGGCCGGTTCTTGTTCGCCCGGCGCGGATGCGTAACCGTTGCCCCAGGGGCCCCGGAATTCCGGCCAGTCGGCAGGAAGGGAAAGGGAGCCGACAGCAACGGCCCAAAAAGCCAGGAGAAGGGAACGGGAAGTTCGTTCAAGCTGAAGAGTGCGCCTGTGGCACCGGCGTGGGCGAAGTCAATTTCGCTCGGTCCGGAGTCCCGGCTTCAGCCGGTGGAGCGTCCGTAGCGGCAACAGGGTTGGATCCTGTCACAAGCCAGGTCGTTTTCGCACACCCCGCCGCCCGCAGGCGAAGCGCCCAGCTGGGCTAGGCCGGAGGCAGGGGATAGCTGGAGATGGCGCGCATGTATTGGGCGCGCTCGAAGGCGCTCGGATCCTCACAGTTTTTCTGGCTCAGACTGCCCTTGAGCTGCTCGACGGATTCGTATTCATGCTCCTCCAGCCAGTTTGCCATCTCCTTCTCAATCTCGCCAATCTGCTTGATGCCATGACGGATGAGGACCGAACAGAGCATGGTGACATCCGCACCCGCCATCAGCATCTTCAAAGCGTCCGAGGCCCGGTGCACGCCACTGGTGGCGGCGATGCTGGCTTTGATGCGGCCATGCAGAATCGCCACCCAGCGCAGCGGCACACGCATCGCCATGGGGGTGCTGAGCAGGATGTTCGGGTTGATCTCCAGCGTCTCGAGGTTGACGTCGGGCTGGTAGAAGCGGTTGAACAACACCAATCCGTTCGCGCCTGCGACATCCAGCCGTTGGGCCATGTTGGCGAAGCTGCTGAAGAACGGGCTGAGCTTCACCGCCACGGGAATCTTCACCACGGCTTTGACCGCCTTGAGAATCTCGATGTAAGTGTCCTCCACCTCGGTGGAACCCAGGGTTGGATCCGTCGGAATGTAGTAGATGTTCAGCTCCAAGGCATCGGCTCCCGCGTCCTCAATGAGCCTGGCGTATTCGGTCCAGCCGCCCACGGAGGAGCCGTTGAGGCTGGCGATGATGGGCAGGTTCACCGCCTGCTTCGCGGCGCTGATGTGTTTCAGATATTCCTCGGGGCCGAGGGTGAATTCGTCGGGCTCGGGGAAGTAGGTGAGTGCCTCGGCAAAGCTCTCGGTCCCGTGCTCGAGGTGCTGGTTGAGTTCCAGCCGGTCGCGGCGCAACTGCTCCTCGAACAGCGAATAGAGCACCACGGCGGAAGCACCGGAATCCTCCATCAACTTGATGTTGTCGAGTTCCTCGGACAGCGGTGAGGCCGAGGGAACCAGGGGCGTGCGCAGTTTCAGTCCAAGATAGGTTGTGCTGAGATCCATGATCGTTGTCCTTTCCGCGTCGGGGTTCAGGGTTGCTGGTCCACGGTGGCCTGCGGCACGGGTTCGGGCGCGGGCGTCCGGAGATCGCCCTCCCGTCCGGCTAGGAACTGGTAGAACTTGTAACGCCGCTCCACGTCCAATTGCGCCTGCTGGAACAGCTTCTTGGCCTCCTCCGGACGGCTCTTGGTCAGCATCTTGAACCGGTTTTCCGAGAGCAGATAATCCTGCACCTTGGTCTTGGCCGCGGAGGAATCGAGCTGCAACGGATTCTCGCCGCGCTCGGCGCGTCGCGGATCGTAGCGGTAGAGCAGCCACTGCCCGGTGTCCACGGCCAGTTTCTGCTGCCGGGCGCCCACGCCCCGATCCAGCGCGATGCCATGCGCGATGCAATGGCTGTAGGCAATGATGAGGGACGGGCCGGGATAACTCTCGGCCTCGATGATCGCCTTGAGGCTCTGCTCGTCCTTGGCGCCCATGGCGATGCTGGCCACGTAGATGTGGCCGTAGGTCATGGCGATCAGGCCCAGATCCTTCTTGCCCATCGGCTTGCCGCCGGCGGCAAACTTCGCCACGGCGCCGCGCGGCGTGGACTTGGACATCTGGCCGCCGGTGTTGGAATAGACCTCGGTGTCCATCACCAGCACGTTCACATCGCGTCCGCTGGCCAGCACATGATCCAACCCGCCATAACCGATGTCATACGCCCAGCCGTCGCCGCCGAAGATCCACACGCTCTTTTTCACCAGCAGGTCGGCAATGGGCTTGAGCAACCGCGCCTCGGGCGAGTCCAGTTTGGCGAGCTTCTGCTTGAGCGCCGCCACCCGTTCGCGCTGCTCATGAATGCCCGCTTCATCGCCCTGGACGGCGGTCGTCAGCGCGGTCGCGAGGTCGTCCCCGATGACCCCGGCCAGTTTCTTCACCAGCTCCTCAGCAAACTGCTTCTGCTTGTCGATGGAGGTCCTGAAACCCAAGCCGAACTCGGCGTTGTCCTCGAACAGGGAATTGCACCAGGTCGGACCGCGACCGGTCTTATCCACGCAATACGGCGTGGTGGGCAGATTGCCGCCGTAGATGGAAGAACAGCCCGTTGCGTTGGCGATGATGGCCCGATCGCCGAAGAGTTGTGACACCATCTTGATGTAGGGCGTCTCGCCGCATCCGGCGCACGCGCCACTGAACTCGAACAGCGGCCGCAGCAGCTGCTGCTGGCGCAGCTGCGTGGTCTTGACCTTGCGCCGATCCAATTCCGGCAGCCCCAGGAAGAAATCCCAGTTGGCCCGCTCCGCCTCCCGCAGGGGAGCCTGCGGCTGCATGTTGATGGCCTTCAGCCGCGCCTCGGCCTTGTTCTTGGCGGGACACACCTCGACACAGATGCCGCATCCCGTGCAATCCTCGGCGGCCACCTGCAAGGTAAACTTCCGCCCCTTGAAGTCGGGTTGCCGTGAGTTCACGGACTTGAACGAACCCGGCGCGCCCTTGAGATCGCCTTCGTCGTAGACCTTGGCGCGAATGGTGGCGTGCGGGCAGATGGCCACGCATTTGAGGCACTGGATGCAGACCTGCTCGTCCCAGACGGGAATTTCCAGGGCGAGATTGCGCTTCTCATACTGCGCGGTGGCCGTGGGAAAGGTCCCGTCCGCCGGAAACGCGCTGACCGGCAGATCATCGCCCAGCCCGGCCGTCAACGCCCCGAGCACGTCCTTCACAAACTTCGGCGCATTGGAGGTGACCGGAGGCAGCAAATCACCGGTGCCATTGCTCTTGGGCGGCAGAGGCACTTCGTGGAGATGTTCCAGTGTGTTGTCCACCGCCTTGATGTTCATCGCCACGACCTCCTCGCCCTTCTTGCCATAGGTCTTCTTGATGGACTTCTTGATCGCATCGATGGCCTCGTCGCGCGGCAGCACGCCGGACAAAGCGAAAAAGCATACCTGCATGATGGTGTTGATGCGGCCGCCCATGCCGCTGGCCTGCGCCACGCTGGTGGCATCGATCACGAAAAACCTGGCTTGCTTCGCCAGCAATCCCTCCTGGATGGGCGTGGGCAGCCGGGACCAGGCTTCCTCCTTCGAGTGGGGGGTGTTCAGGAGAAAGGTGCCGCCCGTGATGAGCGGCTTCACCATGTCGAACTTCTCCAGGAACATCGGCAGGTGACAGGCCACGAAATTGGCGCGACTGACCAGGTAGGTGGAACGGATGGGCTCCGGACCGAACCGCAGATGCGACACGGTCATGCTGCCGGATTTCTTGGAATCATATACGAAGTAGCCCTGGGCATAATTGTCCGTGCCCTCGCCGATGATCTTGATGGAATTCTTGTTGGCGCCCACGGTGCCGTCCGCACCCAGACCGTAAAACATCGCGCGGATGACCTTGTCGGATTCGGTCGAGAACGAGGCGTCCACCGGCAGGCTGAGATGCGAGACATCGTCGGTGATCCCAACGGAGAAATGGTTCTTCGGCTTGTCGGCGGCGAGATTGTCGAACACCGCCTTGACCATGGCCGGGGTGAATTCCTTGGAGGACAACCCGTAGCGGCCACCCACCACGCGGGGCATGCGCTTCAGCTTGCCCAAACCCTCGGCCAGACCCTCGGCCAGCGATGCCAGCACATCCTGATAAAGCGGTTCCCCCGAGGCGCCCGGTTCCTTGGTGCGATCCAGCACGGCGATGGACCGCACTGTCTCCGGCAGCGCCTCGACAAAGGCCCGCCCGGCAAACGGACGATACAGCCGCACCTTGAGCACCCCGACCTTTTCGCCCTGGGCGGCAAGGTAATCGACGGTTTCATGCGCGGCTTCGCACCCGGAGCCCATGAGCACCACGACTCGCTCCGCATCCGGGGCGCCGACATACTCGAACAGGTTGTAGGAACGCCCCACCACCTTTGCAAACTGGTTCATGGCCTCCTGCACCTTGTCCGCACAGGCCGCGTAGAACGGATTGCAGGCTTCGCGGGCCTGGAAAAACGCGTCCGGGTTCTGCGCCGTCCCCCGCAACACCGGCCGGTCGGGCGTCATCGCGCGATCGCGCAACGGTTTGAGCAGGGCGTCGGGAACCAGCGCCCGGAGATCGTCATCCGACAGCATCTCCACCTTCTGCACCTCGTGCGACGTACGAAAGCCATCAAAGAAATGCACGAACGGGATGCGGGACTGCAGCGAGGCCGCCTGTGCAATCAACGCCATGTCAACCGACTCCTGCACGCTGGCCGAACACAACATGGCCCACCCGGTCGAGCGGCAGGCCATCACGTCGCTGTGGTCACCGAAGATGGACAGCGCGTGAGTGGCCACCGACCGGGCGGTGACATGAAAGACGGCGGGTGAGAGTTCGCCGGCGATCTTGAACATGTTGGGTATCATCAGCAACAGACCCTGCGAGGCGGTGAAAGTAGTGGCGAGCGAACCGGTCTGGAGCGCGCCATGCACGCCGCCCACCGCGCCCCCCTCGCTCTGGTACTGAACCACCGACGGGACGGTCCCCCAGAGATTCTTGCGGCCCTCGGCGGACCACTGATCACAGAATTCCGCCATCGGCGAGGAGGGGGTGATGGGGTAGATGGCCATCACCTCGTTCAGGCGATAGGCCACCATGGCGACGGCTTCATTGGCGTCAACGGTGAGTGTCGTTCTCATGTTTCGAAATCCTTGGATGCTGGCGTGATTCACAGCCCACAAAAGGGCTGCTTTAGAATCCCGCCGGGCTCCAAGGCCATCACCACCTTTTTTGTCAAAGACACAACCTCACTTGGCTTGTGGAGAGAGCCGCGCTGGAGAAAGCCGTGGATGTGCGTTTGCGGAACCAAGAGCGGGAAGGCGGACCGGTGCCCACGGGTTGGGCGGCCGCGCCCACGGGGCGCGGACAATTCTGTCCGCCCGAACCGGTTGCGCAAGCCCTCTCGCGGACAAAATGTCCGCGCTCCGCTGACCGGACCATTCCCCGCTTTGGCCCGGCCGATTTGCGCTCACGCGACGCCAACTCAACGCGCCCGGGAAGACCCTTCCATCGGCTGCGCGTTCGCTGCAGGTGCTCAGTGTTCGCGTTTGAGAAGGTACCCGGCCAGCGCTTCGAGAGCCACAGCCCGGCCCTTGAAGGGCTTGAGCGCCGCGAAAGCCTTGTCGGTAAGTTGCTGCGCAATTCGCTTCGACTTCTCCAGGCCCACGATGGATGGGTAGGTCGCCTTCTGCGCCGCCGTGTCTTTGCCCGCGGTCTTGCCCAGCTTCTCCGAACTCTGGGTGACATCGAGGATGTCGTCGATCACCTGGAAGGCCAGGCCGACCTGGTAACCGAAATCGGTCAAGGCCTTGAGTTGGGCGGGCGGGCAGTTGGCGCTCATGCCTCCCAGCCGCACCGAGCAGCACAGGAGGGCCGAGGTCTTGCGCTCATGAATATACTTCAACTGGGCCACGGAGGTCTTGCGGCCCTCCCCTTCGAGATCCGCCACCTGGCCGGCCACCAGCTGCAAGGAGCCGGAGGCACGGGCGATTTCCAGGATCATGTCGCGGTGCGGGTACCGCGGTTGAGCCCGGCATTGGGCGGCAATCTCGAAGGCCTGGGTCAGCAGCGCGTCCCCCGCCAGAATGGCCATCCCTTCCCCATACACCTTGTGACTTGTCGGTTTGCCCCGACGAAAATCGTCATTGTCCATCGCCGGCAAGTCATCGTGGATCAGCGAGTAGGTGTGGATGCACTCCACGGCGCAGGCCAGCGGCAAGGCGTCATTCCGGCTTCCCCCGCAGGCCTCGGCGGCTGCGAGACACAGGGCCGGCCGCATGCGCTTGCCACCCGCGAACAACGAATACCGCATGGCTTGATGGATCGTTGACTTGTCGGGGGCATTGGGGCGTTCGATGCGCTTTGCAGACATGGCGCTCTCTTGTAGGGAAAGCGTCCTCAGGCGGCAAGCGGTTTCCCGGCCGCGCCAGAACGAGCGTGGCGCCCGGCATCAGCTCGTTGAACACCGCGTTCAACAGCGGATAGCTCCATGCCGCGCCGATGTCGCCCACCACCACTTAGTCGGGAGCACCTTCCCCCGTCTCCAGGCTCGCATGGGGAAATCCGGCGAACTCGGCCATCACCGACTGGCGCACGAGCAGATACAATGACGGCCGCGTGCCATCCGGCGCGTGCTGGATCAGATACTCGCGCGTGGCAGTCACCGCGCTGAAAATATCCCCGGGGTTGATGTCGAATCCGAGACTGTCCAGTTTGGACGCGACCTCGGCCGCTGTCTTGGTCGTGGTGTTGGTGAGGAAACGAACGGGCATGTCGTCGTCGTTCAGCTGCCTCAATGCCTCGCGCGCGCCCGCAATGACCTGCGAACCGACGTAGAGCACACCATCCAGATCGATCAACAATCCACGAATGGGCCTCGGGCCACTCATGTTGCAACCTACCACGGCCACCGGTGCCCGTCACACGGCTTGGCCCCCCCAAGCCGGGAGAACCGCCTCCATGATCAACCCCGCCAGGCCCGGGCCGGCCCCAACACCTTTCGATCCCGCTCCCGTTCCGCCAGGCGGATTCGGATGCGCGGCGGAGACAAACGTTGTCCGCCTTCGGGGCAGCAACCCTCAGGATCCCCTGGATGCAGGGGAACCCGAAGGAGCCAATTTCCGCCGTCCCGTTTGGCGCAAGGGTCTGCCTATGGAGGTTGAGTGGGGTGAGGCACCCAAGATGCTTGAACCCTCACGTCAGGCGGCGGCGGGCTGGGTGCATCGAAAAAGGAATTTTTGAACTTGAGCTGCTGCCCCGGCGGGCGGATACTGGGCAGCGTAATCTGGGAAGCTCTTTGAATATGATTTCAGACCAGCAGGCAAGAATTTCCCTGCCTATGCTCGTGATTTGAAACGCAATCCTTGAACCGTAAGTTGTAGATGACGGGGCAAAAAGTTCCGGATGCAGCCGACAGGCCTTAACTGGAAGTCGAACCCATCCGGGCCGGCCCCAAATGTTTCCACGCAGTTCAAAGGAACTGTTTACACACGGCACTGGCGGGGCTTTTTATTTTCCACACGGCATCGTTGTTTCCTTCCATGCAGTCGCACGATCTCTTTTCATCCTCCGCCTCCGACCCCTTGCCAGCCAGCACGGCGGATTCCGTGCCGCCGGCGCGGCCCCGGCCCCTGGCCTCGCGAATGCGACCGCGGACGCTTGCCGAGTTTGTCGGGCAGCAACATATTCTCGGCACCGGCCGGCTGCTCCGGCGCGCCATCGAGGCGGATCGCGTGCAGTCGCTGATCTTCTTCGGGCCTCCGGGTACGGGCAAAACGTCGCT
>JALOTU010000150.1 GCA_025457725.1 Verrucomicrobiota bacterium | reverse complement strand
CGTCGGGTTGCGCGGCTTCTATGATGACAACTACCTCATAGCGCCCCGCGACAGCTCGAATGTTCTTGAGAGCTGGGGTTTCTCAGTCACGCCGACCCTAAGCCTCAATATCCCCTTGGAGCAGACCTACTTCGGGTTTGACTTCACCTACAGCGGTCAATGGTACGCGCAGGACAATCACTGGGACAATTCCTATCTGGCCAGCGGCGTCGTCAACCACTCCTTCACCGAGCAGGTGAACCTCGAAGTCAGCGACCGTTTCGTCTATTCAGACCGACCCGAACTGACCGACCCCACGCTCTCGACGATCGAACGAACGGATCAGAACAACGTTTACAATGATGGCAGAGTGCAGCTGTCCATCGGACTGAGTCGCCGGCTGGGAATCATGGTGGCCTATCGGAATCAATTCTACGATTACCAGAATGAGAATCCGACGGCCGACACCATCCCTCCAGGATTCCCCGGGAACCCGACCTCAGCGAGCTTGGCCGCCCTCCTGAACCGTATTCAACAGCTGATTCCCATCGACCTGCGTCATCAAACCGGCCCCACCACCGTCACCTTCATCGGCTACAGCTTCGGAATGGTGGATTACACGAGCAATGAATACCTGGGCTTTAATCCGGTGACCTTCCAAGGCCAGAGGGCGGATATCAGGAACAACCGCTCCAACTACGGTTACATTGGAATTGAACACAACTTCACCCCGGTCCTCAATCTGGGGGTCAAGGGAGGCGCTCAATTCACGGATTACTACAACGATCCCCTGACGGGCAACAATGTGACCCCATACGGCGATATCAGCCTTGGTTACCTCTACACAACCGGAAGTCGTGCGCAAATCGGATACACCCTCTCCCAGGGAGCGACCGACGTTTACTCGCCCAACACCACCACCGGCCAGGTCACCCAGAACCGCCTTGTCAGCTCGTTGTTTGCGCGGGTGGACCATCAGATCATCCCGCAACTCCATGCCGGGCTCTTCGGGCAATGGCAGCTGGGTGACTACAATGGTGGCCAGTACGACGGAACGACCCAGAACCTTTACCTGCTGGGAGCCTCCCTGCGGTATGATTTCAACCGGTTCCTGTCGGCCGAGTTGGGTTACACGTTTGACTACCAGGACAACGCTATCCCCAACCAAGGCTATACCCGCAACCGGGTTTCCCTGGGTGTGACAGCAACTTATTAATCCAAATAAAGGATTGAAGGGAAGGCGGTCAGTGTGCCACACTGACCGCCTCCTTTTTTATTGATTTTATATGGAGTCGACAAACACCGCCGCCACGACGCAACAAGAGTCCCGCCTGCACTTTCTTGATTACTGGCGCATCATTCGTATTCGCAAGACGGTCATCCTTGCCGTGTTTCTTTTGGTGGTAACGACGGCCACCCTGGTCACGTTCATTCTCCCGGAGGCCTTTGCGAGCACCGCGCGCATCAAAATCGAGCGCGAGGGTAGCGATATTCAGGAAATGACCGGCATGCCCACGGTTTCGTCCTATGACCCCTATTTCATCCAGACGGAATTCGAGGTCATCCAGTCCCAGAAGATTCTCGACCGGGTGATTGAAGGCATGGATTTGAACCGGGTGTGGGGCGACCGCTACGCGGGAGGTCAACAGCTCAAGAGCGACGAAACCTTGAGGATCCTGCAAGGTCAGATCAACCTCAAACCGGTCCGGAATACCAGCCTCATCGAGATCGAGGTGTTCAGTGAGAATCCCGATGAGGCGGCAAACCTCGCGAACGCCATCGCCGTCGCCTACCGCGATTACCGCCTCGAAAAGAGCCGGGAGCTCGCCCTGGGCGGCATCAAGGAACTGGAAAAGCAGTGGGAGGAGCTCAACCGACGCGTCAACGATGCCCAGGCCCAGGTGGACTCCCTGCGCGAAAAACTGGGCGTGGTGGATCCCTTCGCCATGGGCACGGTTTCCGGAGGCAGCATCGATGTGCAGATGGTTCAACAGATCCAAGGCCAGATCATCATGCTCGAGGGGGAACACGCCCGCCAAAAGGCCGAGATCGAAAATCTCAAAACTCTGGACCAGGAACAGCTCCGGGATGCCATCCAGACCGTCGCCGGAGCGGATCAGGAGCTGTCGGGCTGGATCAGCGACTGGGGACTGGCCGAACAGCGACTCATCGCCCTGCAAAAGGACTACACCCCGGAAAACCCCGTTTACCTGAACGCCCAGCAAATGGCCAATGACCTCCAGGAGCGCATTGATTCCCGCATCAAGGGCATCCTGAACGGTCTGGCCACCCGGATGAGCGCCACCCAGGCCTCCATCGACACACTCCGCTCACAACTCGAGGACCTCAAAACACTGGACGCGCAGAAGGCCACCGCCAGCCGACCGTATTATCAGGCCAAACGCGATTTGGAGACGATCATCCGCATGCGGGACATCGTGGAGGTGCGCATTGCCCAGGAGAAAATTGACGTCAGCCTGCCTAAAACCTCCATGGTGCAGATTGTGGATGATGCCGTGCCCCGGCTGAAGGCCGTCAAACCCAATAAAGTGCTCAACATCATTCTGGGCGTGGTGGTGGGATTGGTGGTCGGGGTCGGACTCGCATTCTTCATCGAGTATCTCGACACCAGCGTTAAAACCATCGACGACGTGGAACGCTCGCTTGGCTGCCCCGTGCTGGGGATTATCCCCCAGGACGTTGGGATCATGGCGGTCGACGGGCCGGAAAGCCCCAACGCGGAGGCCTACCGGGTCCTGCGCACCAATCTGCTCTTCTCCCGCAAGGATGACCGGCTCAACACGGTCTGCGTGGTCAGCGCGGGTGCGGGCGAGGGCAAGTCCACCACCCTGCTCAACCTGGCCACGATCTTCGCCCAGGCGGGCGACCGGGTCCTGGTCATTGATTCCGACCTGCGCCGGCCGACCCTCCACAAGATCCTTGGCCTGTCCAATAGCACCGGACTCACCAGCTATCTCCTCAAACAAAACGCGCTGGAGGAGGTAATTCTGCGAACCAAGCTGCCCACCCTGGACTTCATGCCCAGCGGCAAACTCCCGAGCAGTTCCATGGGCATTCTGAGCTCAACCCAGATGCAGGCATTGATCGGAGAGGTGAAGCAGCGCTATGACTACGTGTTCCTCGATTCGCCCCCCATCATGGGCGTCAGCGACGCCTCCATCCTCGCCAGCGAGGTGGACCTGGCGCTCCAGGTCATCCAATACCGTCGCTATCCGCAACCCATGAATGTCCGGGCCAAACAAATGATCGAAAAGGTGGGCGGCAACCTGGTGGGGATCGTGTTGAACAATATCAACCTGTCCCAGGCGGCCGGTTACTACAGCGATTATTACCAGAGCTATTACTATCAAAGTGACGAATCGGCGGAACAACCCGCCGCAAAGACCGGCGAGGACAGCCAGCCCGAGATCAAATCCAAGTTCTAATTCCGTCCTGACTCCACCTATGACACTGAGTACCAAACGCCTTCGGGCCCTCCTCCAAGCGACAGCAGCCTTCATCCTGCTGGCGGTTCTAACGGGGTGTCAGACCACATCGCCCGAACCCGCATTCCAAGAATACGACGCCACCGCGTCCGTCGCCACCGCTTCCGGTGCCGCGCCGCAAGAAAGCGCTTCTTCGGTCCCGCCGCAGACCCGGTCCGGCGGCGGTTACTCGGACACCTTCCAGGTTGGGGACGTGGTGGCAGTAACCTTTTCCGGCACCAGTGAGAACATCCCCCCCCATGAGGAGCGCATCAAGGAGGATGGAACCATCACCTTGTTCCTCATCAATTCCATCCAGGCGGCAGGCAAGACGCCGGGGGAATTGCAGCGGGAACTTCAGGCAGAATACAACAAGTACTACAAGACCCTGGTCGTGACGGTCCGCACCTTCTCCCGCTTTTACTATGTCGGCGGCGAAGTCAAACGGCCTGGCACCCAGGAATATCTGGGCCAGACATCCGTCACCAAGGCCATTCAGGCCGCCGGGGATTTCACGGATTTCGCCAAGAAGAATCGCATCCGGGTCATCCGCAATGACGGCACGTCGCTTACCGTGAATTTCAGCAAGCTCATTGATGATCCCAGTCTCGATCCGCCGATCTATCCCGGCGACAAGATCCATGTGCCGCGCCGGATTCTCTGGTAATGGTCGAGCTGCGGATTCTTGAAGGAACTCAGGCGGGTGGGCGAAGGTCCATCCGCCATTTTCCTGCCCGGCTGGGTCGGAATCCCCACTGCGATCTGGTCCTCGATGATCCCGGGGTGTGGGACGAGCATGTGGAAATTGCCTACGACTCGGCTTCGGGGTTTTACATGACGCCGCTGTCGGAGGGCGCGGTCATTGTGAACCAGCACCCCGTGGAGTCGGCAGTTCTCAAGAACGGGGATACGCTGACGCTGGGAGGGGCGGTGGTTCAGTTCTGGATCGCCCCGGCAGGCCAGCGGCAGTTCCGAATCATGGAATGGTCGCTGTGGATCGGCCTGATCGCACTGTCTGCCGGCCAGGTGGCACTCATCCGCTGGCTTGACTGAGGCCGGTCCATCAATGCCGGAAGTGGCGGCAACCGGTGAACACCATGGCCATGTTCCGCTCGTCGGCAGCGGCGATGACCTCATCATCCCGAACCGATCCCCCCGGCTGAATGACCGCCGTGGCTCCCGCATCCGCCGCGGCTTTCAGCCCGTCGGCGAAGGGGAAAAAGGCGTCACTGCAGACCACACTGCCCTTAAGGGAAAGCCCGGCTTCTCCCGCCTTCCACACGGCAATGCGACTGGAATCCACCCGGCTCATTTGCCCCGCCCCAACCCCCAGTGTCCGGTCCGCCGCCGCATAAACAATGGCGTTGGACTTCACATGTTTCACCACCCGCCAGCCAAACAACAAGGCACGCCGTTCTTCGGACGAGGGCGCACGAACGGTGACCACTCGCAAATCGGATTCGCTGCAGGATTGTTCGTCCACCTGCTGGCGCAGGAACGAATCCGCACCCACACTCCGCACCTGCCATCGCCCCACGCCCGCGTCGGCCTTGAGCAGTTGCATGAGCCGCAGATTCTTCTTCTTCCCCAATACCTCGATCGCCCCGGGCTCGAATCCAGGGGCAACAATGACCTCGCTGAAGATCCCCGCAATGACCTCCGCACAGGCTGCGTCGAGGGCGCGGTTGGCGGCAATGATGCCCCCGAATGGCGCCTGCTGGTCGGTGGCAAAAGCCTTGGCCCAGGCTGCCGCGAGGGAAGCCCCCCGTCCCACACCGCAAGGGTTGGTGTGCTTCAGAATGGCCACCGTGGGCTCCTCACCCGCAAACTCGGAGATCAACGCCGCCGCCGCCGTCAGGTCCAGGATGTTGTTATACGACAACTCCTTGCCCTGGAGTTGATGGAAGTATTCCCGGAAGCCGCCATACAATGCCGCCTTTTGGTGCGGATTTTCACCGTATCTCAACTCCTGCACCAGAGGGGCGTTCAGGCGCAGACAGGGTGCGGCGGACGATTCCCCGCCTGCAAAAGCCTGCTCCAGATGCGTAGCGATGGCCGCATCGTAGGCCGCGGTGCGGGCAAACACCTTGGACGCCAGCCGTCGGCGCAGATCCAGCGTGGTCTCGCCCCGGGCGGCGACCTGGTCCGCCACCTCCGTGTAGTCCGCCGGATCAACCACCACCGTGACGCTGGCATGGTTCTTCGCCGCACTCCGCAGCATGGACGGCCCGCCAATGTCGATGTTCTCGATTGCTTCCTCCAGCGACACACCGGGCTTGGCCACGGTCTGCTCGAAGGGGTAAAGGTTCACCACGACCAGATCAATGGGCAGGATGCCATGCTGCTGAATGACGGATTCATGCCCCGCGTTGCCTCGAAGGTGCAGCAACCCGCCATGGACCTTGGGATGCAACGTCTTGACCCGCCCGTCCAGCATCTCGGGGAACCCGGTGTAATCGCTCAACTCCGTCACCTCCAACCCGCCCTCGCGAAGCACCCTGGCCGTGCCTCCCGTCGAAATCAGTTGAACCCCGGCCTTCGCCAGAGTCCGGGCCAATGGCAACAAAGCGGTCTTGTCGGAGACCGACAACAGCGCACGATGAATCTTCCCCATAGCAGCTGAGACAATCCGAAGTGACGCGGAGCGAGTCAATGGAGAACATTGACGCGGACGGGCAAATGCTGCACAAGATCA
>JALOTU010000149.1 GCA_025457725.1 Verrucomicrobiota bacterium | reverse complement strand
CGCCGTTTGCTGTCACTCACCGTCAAGGGCGTGGCCTCGGGAATGAAAAGTACCGGGTGACGAGCCAAGCCTCCGGCCTGGAAGCGCGTGCCGGGCTCCAGCTTTTTGCCTTGCTCCCGCACGGCATCGCCATTGAGGCGCGGGCCGCTGGAAACGCCACAGATGCAGCAGTGGCGGCAACTGATGCGCCGGCGGGCCTCAACGCCGACGGCATTTCGCTCCGAAAGATATTTCACGATAGTTGTTGCTATCCTGCTGAATCCAGTCAGACTGGAGAAGTCTATTAGATAGCTTGACTCTCCAAGGCGTGGAAAATCCTCAGGTGAACTCAGTTCAGTGATGGTTTGAAATCCGATAATCGGAAACAGTCTGGTTAAAGCAATGTTCAGTCTAGGACAGTAAAACATCACATGAGTAATAAACTGTTTGTCGGAAATCTTTCCTTCAACACCACAGAAAACGACCTGAATGACGCGTTTGCCGCGTTTGGCACGGTTACGGAAGCCAACCTGATGATGGATCGCATGACCAATCGCCCGCGCGGTTTTGGTTTTGTGACCATGAGTTCAGCCGATGAGGCCGAGAAGGCCATTGAGGGCCTGAATGGCAAGGATCTCGACGGCCGCGCTCTCACGGTCAACGTGGCCAAGCCCCGCGAGGAACGTGCCGGCGGTGGCGGTGGCGGGCGTCGTGAATACGGCGGTGGCGGGCGCAATCGCTACTAATCCCGTTGCATCTTAGGGGGCGGGGCCTGGCACAAACCGGGCTCCGCCCTTCTTGTTTGGGGGGCGGACTGAGCACTGGCATGGGGGTGGGGATCGGGTTAGCCTCCCGGGGTCGCATGGAGAGCATCCTCAACATTGCCGCTTACAAATTTGTTTCATTGCAGAACCTGCGGGTGCTGCGTTTGCGTTTGCAGGGCTTGTGTCAGAAATGGGAACTGAGGGGCACCATTCTGCTCAGCCCGGAGGGGATCAACCTTTTTGTCGCGGGCGTCCCGCACCAGATCGAGCGGTTGCTGGCCGAACTGCGGAGCTGGCCGGGGCTGGCGGATTTGGAGGCCAAGTTCAGCGAGACCGATCATGCGCCCTTCACGCGGATGCTGGTGCGGATCAAGAGGGAGATCATCGCGTTTGGCGTGGAGGGAATCCGTCCGGCGGAACGCACGTCACCGAAGCTCTCGCCCCGCGAACTCAAGCGCTGGCTGGACGAAGGTCGTCGGGTCACCCTGCTGGACACGCGGAACGATTACGAGGTGAAGCTCGGCACCTTTGAGAACGCGCTGCCCATCGGCATTGATCATTTCCGCAAGTTTCCCGAGGCGGTGCGAAAACTGCCGGACCGCATGAAGGAGGGGCCCATAGTGATGTTTTGCACGGGCGGGATTCGCTGTGAGAAGGCCGGTCCATTCATGGAACGGGAGGGGTTCAAGAATGTCTTCCAGCTGGAAGGCGGCATTCTGAAGTATTTCGAGGAGTGCGGCGGGGCGCATTATGCGGGGGAATGCTTTGTGTTCGACCAGCGCACGGGAGTCGACCCTGGCCTGCACGAAACCGAATCCACCACCTGCCATGCCTGTCAGTCGCCGCTCACCGCCGAGGAACAGCGCGATATCCGGCATGTGCCCGGCAAGTCCTGCGTCTACTGTTTCAAAACCCCGGCGGAGCAAATGGCACGGAACATCCTGCGGCGGCATGAGCTGATTCGCCGGGTTGTCACGCCTCTGCCGGGGAGTCAGCCTTACGAGAATTTACGACCGCTCAATGTCCCGTCCCGGTGTGATGGGCAGACGCTGTTGGAGGCCCTGACGTGTGCGGTCAGGAGTGTTTCCGCATCCGAGTGGGAGGCGCGATGTGCCCGGGGGTTGTTGCTGGATGCAGCGCACCATCCCGTGGCGTCCGATCGGGTCGTGCGGTCCGGCGAGCGTTATTATCACCTGCAATCCATGCAGGCGGAACCGGCGGTGAACGGGCGGGTGGAGATACTCCACGAGGACGAGGCGTTGATTGTCCTCAACAAACCCGCGCCCCTGCCCATGCACGCCGGAGGACGCTTCAATCGCAACACCCTCCATCACATTTTGAACCGGGCGTATCATCCGCAGAAACCTCGTCCGGCCCATCGCCTGGACGCCAACACCACCGGGTTGGTGCTGGTGACGCGCACCCGCCACTTTGCCGCACGGTTGCAACCCCAGTTCGAGAAGGGGGAGGTGGACAAGGTCTATATGGTTCGGGTGGTGGGGCATCCGACTGGGGACGCCTTTGTGTGCGAGGCTCCGATCAGTCTGGAGGCGGGAGAGAACGGAACCCGATGTGTGGCCGGGGAGGGAGGTTTGCCGGCCCGGACGGAATTTCGGGTCATGGGTCGGGAAGGTGGGACGACGCTGTTGGAGGCCCGGCCGTTGACCGGGCGGACCAATCAGATCCGGGTGCATCTCTGGCAGTTGGGATTGCCGGTGCTGGGAGATCCCACCTATCTGCCGGATGGCGCGATGGGCGAGGTGCAGACCCTTGCGGTGGAGAATCCGCCCATGTGCCTGCATGCGTGGAAACTTGCCTGCCGCCATCCGCTGGATGGTCGTCGTGTGGAGTTCACCGCTCCACTGCCAGCGTGGGCCAGGATTGGTTGAGGCGGGTTCGTGCCCTTAATTGTCGCTTGGGGCGGAGGGAGGGGTTTCGGGATCCGCGCCCCTAACTTTCAATTCCGGCGGGGTGGGGGAGAAGATCTTCAATGTCAGCCCTTCCACGCTGCCGCCGCCCCCATAAACCGTGTGATAGAAGTACTTCGCGATCTGGTCGAAGGGCGGGAGCAGGGAGAAGTCAAACCATTCGGTCAATCCGGTGCGGGGCATGCCCACTCCCAGGGATTCGGTGATGGGCGTCATCGGAGCCTGGAGTTCCGGGGTGGAATTGGTGGCTGTCTGGCGCAACACCTGGAGTTGCAGCCGCATCGCCTCCCGTTGGTTTTCAAAGCTCAGCAGGCTGTTTCCCGGTCCGGTCACAGACTCGGCTGACTGCAACAATCCCGGCAGCTGGCGCAACGGCTTGACGGGATGGTCGGCGCTGCGCAGGAATTCTTCCAGGATGGCGTCATCCGAGGTGACCGCCACGTAGCCGCGGCTCACGGCCAGGCTGAGCTTGCGCGGGGTCGCCTGCGGGTCATATTCCATCGCCGGGTTGGGGAGCTCAAAGGAGTGGATGGTGGTGCCCAGGAACTCGCGGGTGGTGGGCGGGTTGCCGCGTGAAAACATGCCCATGACCATCTTGAGCGCGCCGATGACCTGGTCCCCGTTCTTGACCCCCAGCAGAAACAGCGTCGGCTGGTTTTCAAGGTCGGCGAGGGCGCTGCTGCGGGGCGCCTTTTTATAGGTGATCATGTCGTCCCCCAGGTTCCCCATGAGGTGCTGGCGCAGGTCGAAGCTGGGATCCTTTTCCTTTGCTGCCTGGTTGGCCGTGTTCAGGACGAAATTCCATCCGTTCAGCATCTGGGGTGAGATGTCCTGCAGCATCTGCTCCAGCGCCGAGTAGGTCTTGCTCCCGTCCAGGCGCCAGCGTTGGTATTGCACAACCTCCTCCGGCACGAAGGGGGGAGGGAGCGTGTCCTTGGGCTCGCCAGCGAGAATTTTGAAGATGCCGCGTCGTTCCGATTCCGGCACGCCCATGAACAAAGCGATCTCGCTGCCCCCGGGAGTTTCGGTGTAGGCGAAGGCGGCGGAATGGACGCCCGAAAGGCCGGTGGCGGCGATCACCCGGGCCGGCTTGATTTGCGCCAGCGGATCCGGGGCGTTTTCGTCGCGGTTCTCGGCCTGTGCCGTCAGGTTGTTTTCGATTATGCCGAGGAGCACGCTGGCGTTCACCCAGCCGTAGGCGTGGGCGGTGCGAAACAGCCGGCCCTGGTCCTGGACGAATTGATCCACGTCCGCGAGCGGGGGCAGGGACCCGCCGGTCAGGCGGGTCATGATCTTCTGAGCTGCGGGCAGGGAATCCACGAGGATCAGAAGCGAATCGGATTGGCCGATGAACAGCTCCCGGGGTTTGGGTTCGGGGGCATCCTCCCCGGTCAATTCCTCCACATCCGAGGTGCCGGGCATGAACTTGCGCAAGGTGTCGGGCAGGTCGTTGGTGGACAGCTGCACGATGGAAAACTCGACGCCCCGCACCGTTTCGGTCCGGATGGGCTTGCCCTTCTCCACCCATTGCCGCCGCAGCTGCGTGAGGTTGGTCTTCAACTGGTCCTGGTGGTCCCCGGCATCCAGCAGGATCACCATCCCCGGGACTTGATTGGTGCCCGTGTCCCAGTCGTTCTTGATCAATGCCAGCGTGAGCTGCCCCTGAAGGAGTCCCTGGTAATCCTTGAACCGCAGACCCAGTTCCCGTTCCAGGGGTTGCACCACCTCCTCGCTCCATTGCTTCAGGAAATGCTCCCGAAAGAGCTTCATCTGGGGATCCTTCCAGAGTTGCAGCTGGGGGGATTGGGCCTGGGCTTTGCACATGGACTGCCAGTCCGGGACCGTGGCCATGGCAATGGTGTCCCGGGGCAGGATCTGTTCAGCCGGCGGGATATCGGCCGGCAAAAGACACGGGGTGCCGACGAGGCTCGCCAGGGCGAGCAGTGAGGCGGTGAGCAGAGGGCGGATGGTGGTCATCATGGGATATGGCAATTTGCGGATCGTTGCGGCGTGAGTGTCGGAGCGTTGGGTGGATCAGTTCTTCGTGGACGCCTCCTGCCGGGTTCGGCTCGGTGGTTCCAGGTAGCGGAAGGGGTTGCTGGGATTGTCTGTGGAGTAGGCATAGGCATCCCGGTGGTCGAGGAAGAACTTGAGTGCCTCGACCGGAATGGCAAAGCCGAGGCCCTCACCAAAATTGATCTTCATGTTGGTCACCCCCACCACTTCGCCCTTGAGATTGAACAGGGGGCCGCCGCTGTTGCCGGGATTGATCTGGGCGGTGGTCTGCAGGTAAAGCTCGCCCATCATCTCGCGGGTCTTGGTGCTGACGATGCCCTCGGTGACCGTGCGTTCCAGGCCCAGCGGACTGCCGATGGCGAAAACCCGCTCGCCCACGGCGAGTTCATCCGCGTCGCCGAGCCGGACAAACCTGAACGGCGGCGCGTCCTCATCCTCAATCTTCAGCAGCGCCAGATCCTTGAACTTGTTCATCGCCACAATGCGCACCTGCTTGTAGGTCTTGCGCTCCAGCTGGCCGCCGGTTTGCCAGTAAACCTCCACCGAGATCTGGGTTTCGCCCTCGATGACGTGGAAATTGGTGATCAGGAATCCTTCGTCATTGATGATGAACCCGGAGCCCAACCCGCCGGGCGTGCGCACCTGCACCACGCCTTCCCCGAGCAGGCTGACCAGGTCCCGAACCGTCCGCGCTTTTGCCCCTCCCGTGTTGGTGTTGTAAAACCGGGCGGAAGCGGAGGCGGTGTCGGCGGTGGACAATTCCACGGCAGGTTCCGATGCCGGCGAGCCGGAGCCGGCACTGATGTCCAGGATCTGGCTGCGGGGAACCAGCAGCACGGTGTAACCCACATCCACCACCACATGATCCGGCTTTTCCGCGAGAATCTGCCCGATGATCGCCGCTTCGCCCTTCAGCTCGATCCGGTCCGCCCCCGCGGGCAATGCCAGCTGGGCGATCACGGCGGTCATGAGTAACATGCGCGACATGGGTTGACAGTAACCGCGCTCCCCTGCCAAGGCAAGAAACGAGCGGGTTGTCCGGGAGGGCGCATCTCAGCCTCAGGCAGGCAGGGGTCGTCGCGCAGCGCTGCGACGACCCCTGTGACTGTGACGTTCAGCGGACGGAATCGGGCCTGGCAGCCATTGGTTGTACTCCCGCGTCCGCTGAACGGCTCTGCTTGTCGCAGCGGGACGAGTTCCACCACGTGCCTTCCTTTCAATGTGCGTAAAGCGGGATGTGACTTGACATGACTTGACCCTACTCTTGGAGATGCAGCGCTACGATGCTAATTTGGGAAGAAATACGACCAGAGTTAAATCCGTAACACCAAGAACCGAACCCAATGCAATCCACATTGCTCCAGTATTCATTTGTCAACTATTTAGACTCGACCCCATTGCCTTCTCTCTTTCTTGCCGCTCACGCAGGACAGGCCCGGCCGGTCACGGCGCCACGATCCGGTAATAGCGGCAGTTGAACTTGTCCGCGTTCGCATCTTCAAAGTCG
>JALOTU010000507.1 GCA_025457725.1 Verrucomicrobiota bacterium | reverse complement strand
GCGCGGCAACCGTCGCTATCTCCGCGCCCTTCGCGCCGCGGAAATGGAAGCGTGGGAGAACGGAAGGCGTCACCCCGCCCGGTTCAACCGGGACCGGCCTGCTGCCTTCACCCGCCCGGGACTCGCCCGACGGACGGAGCCTCGGCCGGTTGAGGGGATGGCGCCGGCCGAGCCGGACACGTTCCCGGCTCCCCGCCGTCCCCGGACTTTTGCCGGTCCCGCATGAGACCGGCGCCACGCAACACAACCAAAAGAAAGGAAACCACATGAAAGAAACCCCACAACTCCTGCTGATCGCCGTGCTGGCACTCGGCGCCACCCTGGCAATTGTGCAAGCCAGGCCATCCAAACCCGCAACGGCACCCGCCGCGAGCCTCGTCGATCGCGGACAGTATCTGGTCAAGCTGGGCGGCTGCAGCGATTGTCACACGCCCAAGAAGATGACCGAGCTGGGACCGGTGGACGATGAGTCCATGTACCTCGCCGGCCATCCGGAGGCGGTGAAGCTGCCGCAACCGGAACTGAAGCCCGGGCCGTGGTTCGCCGCCACGGCGGGCATGACCGCCTGGACCGGTCCGTGGGGCATCACCTACGCGGCCAACCTCACCCCCGACAAGAACACCGGCCTGGGCATCTGGACCGAGGACATGTTCGTCCGGGCGATGCGCACGGGTCAGCACATGGGTTACGGTCGTCCCATCCTTCCGCCCATGCCCTGGCAAAGCCTGGCCGGGGCGACGGACGAGGACCTGAAGGCCATTTACGCCTACCTGCGTTCGCTGCCCCCGGTGCGGAACCGTGTGCCGGAACCCCTGCCCCCCGGGGGAAAACCGTTGTTTGAGTGATGCCCCCGGGGACTCGCGATCGCACAACTCGAACACATCACACCAAACCGAACCCAACATGCATCCCTCGATCACAATGGAATCGCTTCCAGTCATCACCCCTGCGGGCGAAGGCGAACAGCTCGCGTTCTTCGGGGAACAGGTCACAATCAAGATCTCCGGCGAACAAACGGGCGGCGCCTACGCCGTCTGCGAATTTGTCGCCCCTCCCGGCGCCGGAGCTCCGCCGCACCTTCACGAGCGCGAGGACGAGGTGTTCCTCATCCAGTCCGGCACGCTGCGCATCCTGGCCAACAACCAGTGGCAGGAGGTCGGACCGGGCGACGTGGTGTTCGCCCCGCGCCGGCAGCCGCACGCCTATCACAATCACGGACCCGCGGCCTGCCGCTTCTGGCTGATGGTGTCGCCGGCGGGGTTCGAGAATTTCTATCGCGAACTCTCCGTCGATGCCAGGGAACGAACCGAGCCGGATCTCGACGCCCTGCGCGGGATTTGTGGCCGGCACGGCATCCGCCTGCTGGAGTGAGAATGGCCCGAATCAACAGCGCCCCACACCCTCTTGCAGGCGACGACGTGAGGAGTCGAGGTGGGCGCCCGAAGCACTCCTGAGGTCGTGCGCTACAGGGCTGTGGCAAGCCGGCCACCGGGGCGGATGAGGCAAAGGTGATCCGGGAGGCATTGGCCCGGCCCCGTGTGTCTCAGTGTCCTCCCAGCCCTGGGCGCCGTTGGAGAAGATGGCGCGGTGCAGTCCGAGGTCGCCGGCCTTGGGCGAATCAATCAGCGCCGCCGAATCATTGGCGCTCATCTGGAACAGCACCCGCATCTCGAACTCGGCAATGGCCTTGCGGCTGAGCAGCCGGTTCAGGTTGTTGTAGGTGTCGCAGGTGCACAGCACATGCAGCCCCAGGCTGGCGCCGTCGATGATCAGGTTGTTGAACTGCATTCCCGGATGGCCCGCCGCCTGGGATTCATCGAGCGAGAAGGCGAGGTCTTCCTCGTAGCGCAGCTTCTTGAACTTGGGCAGCTCGTGCACCAGCAGGTAGACCGTCGGGGCGCCGGCGCCATGGCTCGCGTCGGAGCGCGCCGCCTGTTCGGCCGCGAGTCCGGCCAGGAGCTCCCCGGCCTCGTGCGGTTGCGCCAGCCGGATGTCCTGGGGAATGACCCGCGCCACCTGCTCCAGAAACTTGTGGGGCGCGGAGTCCGGCGGGTTGCCATCCAGCACGATGAAACGCGCGCCGCCTTTCGCATGCTGGGCGGCAAGTGAAACCAGGCAAACCCCCAGCATCGCCAGGGCGGCTTCGTCGCGCTGCCCCACCAGCAACAGGTGATTGCCGCTTTGACGGTGGAACACGGCCTCGGTGGGGCCCTTGATGGAATTGGGCGCTCCGAGGAAGGCGCGGGGCGCCGACGCGGGCCGCGTGCCGGCCTCAAGCAGGTCGCGCAGCGGAATGTTCTCGGCAATGTCCGCCGGCGCGTTGCCTTCAAAGATCACCGGGCTGGCGAAACGCCTGCCGGACTTTGCGGCGAGCTCGGCCACCTGCCGCAGGTACCTGTCGCGCTCCCGGTCCGGCAGCCAGACGATCTGGAACGGGCTGTTGCCCTCCAGCGTGCCGGCGGTGTCGTTGTAGATGGCCTCGCCGGGGCGGGTGAGCAGGCGCGGGGCGGGATTCTCCTCGTCCATGATCAGGTAGGCGTCGGCTTCATTGCACTGCAGGGCGATGCGCACGACCATCTGGCCCAGC
>JALOTU010000506.1 GCA_025457725.1 Verrucomicrobiota bacterium | reverse complement strand
GCGATATCCGGACTCGTCTTTTCGTCACTCAGGCGTAGGCTTGGGCATGGATTCATGGGCGGATCACCGGCTGTTTCGCCGTGCCCGATATGGCTTCCGACGCAACTGGCAGCGCGCGCTGCGGGTGCGGGAGCAGTTTGAATTCACCGAGGAGGGCTTTCATCTCGTCCTCGCGGGCATCATTGGTGTCATTGGCGGCCTGGTGAATCTCGTGTTGTTCCATGCCATCGAATCCACGAAGTATCTTCTGTTGCATCATCCTGGCGATCCGGTTGAGTTCGCCGAAGGTCTGGTGCCCTGGCAACGTGTGGCGGTGCCCGCGGTGGGGGGATTGGTGGCGGGGCTGGTGTTGTATTGGGGATTGCGGCTGGTCGGGCGTCAGGGGTCGGTGAACCTGCTCGAGGTGGTGGTGGCGGGGGATGGGCGTCTTCCGTTCAGGACCAGCCTGGTCAAAACCGCCTCATCGGTTCTCAGCATCGTTTCCGGCGCCTCGATCGGGCGCGAGGGAGCCATCACGGCGATGAGCGCCATGCTGGCGTCCAAGCTGGGCCAGGTCCGGAAGTGGCCTCCCTACCGGCTGCGTCTGCTGGTGGGGTGCGGCGCGGCTTCGGGCATTGCCGCCGCGTACAATGCGCCGATTGGCGGCGCGGTGTTTGCCGCGAGCATCGTGCTGGGCAACTTTTCCATGAATCAGTTTGCGCCGCTGGTTTTTTCGTCCGTGACGGCCACGGTGGTTTCCCGTGGCTTCTTTGGGATCGATCCCTGGTATTCGGTTCCGGAGTTTGATTTCACCCGTGTGAGCCAGCTGCCCTGGTTTGTGGTTCTCGGGGCGACCTGCGGAGCCGTTGGGGCGCTTTTCCAGAAATCCCTGCTTTGGAGTGAACAGCAACTGAAGCGTCTGGCGGTGCCCTCGTATGTCCATCTTGCCATCGGAGGCATGATCGTCGGTCTGGTCGCCATCCAGTTCCCCGGCGTCTGCGGCAACGGCTACACCATGACCAACCGTATTTTGAGCGGCGAGGCCTTTGTGGATCGGGCGCTGCCGGTGCTTTTCCTGGTGATGTTGGTGATCGCCAAGCTGGTTGCCACCTCGGCGGCGATCGGGTCCGGGGCGGTGGGCGGCCTCATAACCCCGACACTTTTTCTCGGAGCCGGCACCGGCGCTGCGTTTGGACTGGCGTTGGAGAAGATAGGCTGGATTTCGGGACTGCCCGTGGGACTGTTTGCCGCCGTGGGCATGGGCAGTTTGCTGGCCGCCACCACCCGGTCGCCCTTGCTGGCGATGATTCTTCTCTTTGAGATTTCGTTGGATTACGCGCTGATGCCGGCGTTGATGCTGGGGTGTGTCATGGCGTCGCTGGCAGCCCGGCATTTTCACAAGGAATCGGTTTACAGCCAGGCGCTCCACGAGAAGGGGGTTGCCGCCGCCACCGAACTGGCCGATCAGGGCAACGTCAGTGAACAGACGGTGGGCGACCTGATGCAGGCGCCCGTCCCGCCCGTTCGGGACAATGCCCCGCTCCAGAAGGTGGCGGGCCGGTTTCTTTCGCTCGCCAACAACTTCCTGCCGGTGGTGGATGCCGATGGCCGGCTGGTGGGAGTGGTGGCGCTGCACGACCTCAAGGAACACCTGTGGCCGCCGCCCCCCTGCCTGACGCCCACCCAGCGCCTGGTGGATGTGCTTCCGATCGCGTTGGCCAGCGAGTTGCGCGCGATCCCGGTGGTGAATTCGGAGGGGGAGAACCGATTGATCGGTTCGCTGCCACGCGCCGAAATCCTGGCCATTCTGGCGGAGGCAATGGCGACGAAATCCAAGCAGTAGCCCGGGCTGATGGGGAAGCCTCCGCGGCTGAGACCATAAAATTCCCCCGCATGGAAGGGTGCGCATTGAATCCCTCAACCGTCTTCCTGTCCAAGCCCTGTAGCGCACGACGTCAGGAGTGCTTCCGGGTGCCCACCTCGACGCCTCACGTCGTCGGCTACAAGAGGGTTGGAAGGCCCGCACCTTCACAAGTATGACCGCGAGGTCGAGGGGTCAGAGCAGGAGGGCGATGACACTGACGGCTGCGGCCAGTGCCCAGATGAGGGCGACGGCCGCCGGCTGGCTCAATCCGCGTCGAACCAATCGATGCGACAGGTGGTTGGTGTCCGCCACGTAGAATCGTTTGCCCTCCCGCGTCCGCAGCACCACCATCCACGCCATGTCCCCCAGGGGCAGGGCGAGAATCAGGAGTGGGATCAACACCGCGAAGGGTCGGGGATCCTGTGCCGTGTAAAAGCTGGGGAGGATGGCGAGGACCGCCATGGCAAATCCCACCAGGTGGCTGCCGGCATCGCCGAGAAACGCCCGGGCACGCGGGTAGTTGCCGGGGAGAAAACCGAGCAGCGCCCCGCACACCAAGAGCGAGAACATCGCCTCGGCCTGCTGTGCGTGACGGCTGGCCGCCGCGGCAAAGGTCGCGGCGGCCACCACGCCCAGACCCGCGCACAGCCCGTTCATGTTGTCCATAAAGTTGAAGGCGTTGATGACGGCGAGGATCCACAGGACGGTGATGCCGTACTGGAACACCGGATTGGCCACGAAGAGGGTGATCCGCAATCCGGCGGCGGCGACCCCCAGGGCCACCAACGCCTGCAGCACAAATTTCGCCCCGGGTCCGAGGGCATGCCGATCATCCAGCACGCCCAGAAGCGTCATCAGGATCGAGCCTCCCAGAATGGCGGTCCACACCCGCACGTTGTTCAGGACATGCTCGCGCAGTGGTTCACTGACCCGCCAGCGAGCGGAATGGGTTCGCCGTGCAGCTTTCGATGTCCCGGGGCGTCCAGCAGGCCTGTTCTCCGGCAGACCTGCTGCCAGACGGGCAGGCTGACCCACACCACGACCAGGGCCGCGAGCCAGCCGATGAAATATGTCCCCGCAGCCGTGTTCACGTTTTCCTCGTTGCGCAATAGGCGGTCAGTTGACGATAGAGATTCAGGGTTCGCTCCACCAGCAGTTCGGTGGAGAAATTGTTGCGGACAAATTCCCGGCCCCGCTCACCGAGTTGTGCGCCAAGCTCGGGATCGCGCGCCAGCTGGGCCAGTCGCCGACTGACCGTTGCAACATCCCCCATGCCTGCCAGAAATCCGGTCCGCCCGTCCAGGCAGACTTCGTCCGCTCCGTCGAAGTCATAGGCGATGACCGGTTTTCCGGCCGCAAGCGCCTGAGGCAGTGCCCGCGACAGCGCTTCCCGGCGCGAAAGATGAGCCAGGCAGTTCATGATTCCGAGATATCGGGGAACGGCATCCGGCGGGACGAGTCCCGTGAAGGCGACCTGGTCGCGCAGGCCCAGGGCCGTGGCGCGGGCCTCCACCGTTCCGCGCAAGGCTCCATCGCCGACGAAGAGCAGCCGGGCGCGGGGACAGTCGGGCAGCAGCTGCTTCAGCGCCTGAAGGAGGTCCTCGTGTCCTTTCAGGCGCGCGATGCGGGCGACCTTCCCGATGACAAAGGCGTCCGGTGCCAATCCAAGCTCCCGGCGCAGTGCCGGGTCATGAGTGGCGGCCAGGAAGGGTTTCAGATCAAACCCGCTGAAGACGCGAGTGTACTGTTCAGGCCGGCCGATTCCCGCCGCCAGATAGCGTCGGGTCATCGCGTTGGCCGAGCATACAAAGTGGGTGGTGACCCGCGCGGCGTGGCGTTCCGCGTCGCGGAAGATCCAGTTTGAGAGCGGGCCCTGGAAGGGACCGAAGGAGGGGCCGTGGATGTGGTGCAGGATGATGGGGACGCCGGCCCGCGCCGCAGCCAGGCGACCGAGCACGCCGGCCTTGCCGCTGTGCGTGTGGACCAGGGTGGGTTGTTGCCGGCGAAGGATGCGGGTCAGCTGGCGCAGGGCGAGGAGATCC
>JALOTU010000148.1 GCA_025457725.1 Verrucomicrobiota bacterium | reverse complement strand
GCAGGCTGCCAGCCTGCGCTACGATCCAAGGCAATGCATCCATGAAGATCCACGTTGAGCTGACCCGCGAGAAGATCGTGCGTCCGGAGCCTGACACCGCCGGCGGCGCAATCGGAGCCTGGGTGGAGTTCGCCGGGGTCGTGCGCGGCGAGGAAGCCGGTCAAGCCATCGCGGCTTTGGAATACGAAGCCTATGATTCCATGGCGGAACGGGTGATGCGCGAACTGTTGGATGAGCTGGGCAGACGGCACAAGTGCAATTCGGCGCACGCCATTCATCGGGGGGCTCGGGCCATCGTCAGGAGGCGCTGGCGTTGGTCGCCGGGTTCATGGACCGGTTGAAACAGGATGTGCCGATCTGGAAGCGGCGGGCGTGGTCGGCAGAGGAAATGGAGGATCGATCGAGGTGACTCGCAACCCACACCACACCCCGCCTTCGACGGTGGATGAAACCATCGCCACAATCCGCGAGCACTGCCAGGCGCTGGCCGTGGAACAGGTTCCCCTGGATCAGGCGGCTCGAAGGGTGATTCGGGAGCCGGTGCGTGCCGACACCGATCAACCCCCCTTCGACCGCTCCGCCGTGGATGGCTATGCGGTGCGGCGGGAGGACCGGAGCGCATCGTTCAGGATTGTTGATCGCCTTCGGGCCGGGGACTGGAAGCCGCGGGAACTCCAACCGGGAGAGGCGGTCCAGATTGCCACAGGCGGCGCCCTGCCGTGTGATGGGCTCCAGGTGGTGATGAAAGAGGATGCGCGCGTAGAAGCCGATCGCCTTGTCGTTGTGCAGCGGGACGATGCGCGCCACATCCGTTTCCGCGGCGAGGATGCGAGCGCCGGGGCGGTGTTGATCCAACCGGGCACGGTGGCGCGACCCGGCGTGCTGGCGCTGATGGCGAGCGTGGGTTGCGCGCGGCCCCGGGTCACCCGGTTACCGCGTGTGCTGCATCTGGCCACGGGAAACGAAATCGTCGCGCCGGACCGGAAGCCGGAACGCGGACAGATCCGAGATTCCAACACGACCCTGGTGCGCGCATTCCTCGGACAGTTCGGCATTACGCCTGAGCAGATGCGCGTGTCCGAGGACCGAGCGTCGATTCAATCCGCAATCCGCAATCCGCAATCCGCATTGGGCCGTTGGGATTTGCTGCTGGTTTCCGGGGGTGCGAGCGTGGGGGAGCACGATTTCACGCGGTCGCTGCTGGAGGAAGCGGGTTATTCGATCCACGTCCAGCGCACCACCACGCGTCCCGGCAAGCCGATGATCTTTGGGTCCCGGGACGGTTCGGTTGCATTCGGGCTGCCGGGCAATCCGCTGGCCCACTTCGTCTGTCTCCATCTTTACGTGCGACAGGCGTTGTGGCGGTTCTCGGGTGCGACCGACGCGCCGGACTTTTGTGTGGGCGTGCTGGCGGCGGACTTTGCGGCGGAGGCGAACGAGCGCGAGACCCTCTGGCCGGCGCGGACGGAAATGGCGGAGGGCGAAGTGCGGTTGACGTTGCTGCGCTGGCAGAGTTCCGGCGATCTGACGTCGTTGTCCGCGGCGAACGCCCTGGTGCGGATCCCGCCCAATGCGGGGCCGCTTTCGCGTGGCTTCCGGCTGTTCTTCCTGCCAATCTGATCTGCCCAATCGCGAATTGACGCCAATGAACACGAAGCCGTGGCAAAGCCGCAACTGGAGGAGCGCGGGACCTCCGGGCCCGCAGCCACGTGCGTTTACCAGAAGAGCCAGCTTTTACCGAATCGGGTGTCGTCAGCGATCGGAGCATTCTGCGCCCCCGGAGGATGGCGCGGTCCGACAGCAGACCCACGGATTGGACCAAGTAAGGAAGAATGCAAGGCAACTGTTTGCAGAGACCGGTCCGACGGCGGTTGAATGGAGGCGCTGAGCATGAGAACAAAAGTACCAAAGAAGTTAAGCCGTCCCGCGAGCCAGTTTTCACACCTGGCCGGAGACGGTTCCGCCCGCATGGTGAATGTGGGCGGCAAACCCGTGCAACAACGCCGGGCCGTGGCGGTCGGCCGGCTGGTCTGCGCCCCCGCAACCATCCGCGCCCTGCGGCAGCAGGCCCTGCCCAAGGGCGATGTGCTGGCCGTGGCCAACATCGCCGGGGTGCAGGCGGTGAAGCAGGCGGCGCAGTTGATCCCCCTGTGCCATCCCCTGCCCATCGAGCATGTGGAACTGAAATTTGCCGTGAAACGCGCTCACATCGACATCACCTGCACCGTGGCCACGAGTGCCAAGACCGGGGTGGAGATGGAGGCGTTGACCGGGGCAAGCGTGGCGGCCTTGACGCTCTACGACATGTGCAAGGCCGTGGACAAGAGCATGCGCATCGAGGGCCTCCGGGTGGTGGAGAAGGTGAAACGATGAAGATCGGGCGTGTCACGGTCAGCGACCGGGCCAGTGCGGGCATTTACGAAGACCGCAGCGGGCCGGAGATCGAGCGGGTGCTGCGGGAGGCTTTCGGCCAGGAGGCAACCTTCCTGGCCGTGGTCGTGCCGGATGAAGTCGAGCGGATTTCCGCGACGCTGCGCCAGCTGGCGGATGGAGAACGCTGTGATCTGATTGTGACCACCGGTGGAACGGGGATTGGCGAGCGCGACGTGACGCCGGAGGCGACGCGGGCCGTCCTGGCCAGGGAACTGCCCGGCTTCGGGGAGATCATGCGCGCGCAGTCCTTTGCCTACGTGCGGACGGCGATTCTCTCGCGGGCGACGGCGGGCACACGCGGCACGTCGTTGATTGTGAACCTGCCCGGCAAGCCGACTGCGGTGGCCGAATGCCTGGAGATTCTGGCTCCGGCCATACGCGAAGGCGTCGCGCATCTGCAGGGGATAGACGTGCATTCCTGAGGGTCCCGATGGAGCAAGCCCGCCGCCGACACAACTTCCGAATCCTATGACTCAAAACCAGGTGTTCATCGTGTTGGGATCGGTCCTGTGGATCCTGGTGCATATTGGCTTCATCGCCCGCGCCATTCTCCGACCGCATCGCGAACCGGCGTCGCGGGTGGCGTGGGTGGTGGTCATGGTGGCGCTCCCCGGGATTGGGATCCTCGCTTACATTCTGCTGGGTGAGACCAGCATCGGCCGCCGTCGCGCGGCCCGGTTGCGTCGCGTGCTGGCGCGCATGCCGGATGTGGGCCGGACGCCCGGGATGGAGGCGCCCAATTTCAAACCCGACCATCCGCAGCGATACCATCATCTCTTCCGAATGGGTCATTCGGTCAATGGCTTTGAGCCCGTGGGGGGCAACCGGGCGCAATTGATGGCGGACTCCAACGCCACGATCGAGTCCATGGTCGCCGACATTGATGCCGCCAAGGATCATGTGCATCTGAGCTTCTACATCTGGCTGCCGGACGGCAACGGGCTCAAGATGGTGGAAGCACTCAAGCGGGCTGCCGCGCGGAAGGTCACCTGCCGCGCCATGGCTGACGGGTTGGGCTCACGCCTCCTGATCGATTCGGAGCACTGGACGGCCATGGGCCAGGCCGGTGTCCGTCTGGCCACGGCCCTGCCCATCGGCAATCCGCTGCTCCGACCGCTGCGGGGACGCATCGATTTGCGCAATCATCGCAAGATCCTGGTGATTGACAATCGCGTCACCTATTGCGGCAGCCAGAACTGTGCGGACCCGGAGTTCCGGATCAAGGCCCGATTCGCCCCCTGGGTGGACGCGGTGATGCGGTTCGAAGGCCCGATTGCGCGGCAGAACCAGCACTTGTTTGCCAGCGACTGGATGGAGCAGGTGGAAGACGATCTTGACGCGCTGTTAAGGGAGCCATTGCCGGCCGGCGACCGCGGATTCACCGCGCAGGTCATCGGCACCGGACCCACCGTGCGCCACTCGGCCATGCCCGAACTCTTTGAAACGCTGATGTACACCGCCCGGCGGGAGTTGTTCATCACCACGCCCTACTATGTGCCCGACGAAGCGATGCAGGCCGCCCTGTGTGCGAGTGCGCGGCGCGGGGTGGTGACCACGGTTATTTTCCCGGCGCGCAACGACTCTTGGATTGTCGGCGCGGCCAGCCGGAGTTACTACGATGATTTGCTTGCCGCCGGCGTCCGGATCCACGAGTACGAGGGGGGGCTGTTGCACACCAAATCCCTGACGCTGGACGGGGAGGTCACGCTGATTGGTTCGGCCAACATGGACCGGCGCAGCTTCGAGCTGAACTACGAGAACAACATCCTGTTTTGCGATCCGACCCTGACCGCCGACATGCGCCGTCGCCAGGACGATTACCTGGCGCATTCCCGCTGTGTCACGGCGGAGATGGTGGCGCAATGGCCGCTGACCCACCGGCTATGGAACAACGCCATCGCCATGCTGGGCCCCGTCCTGTGATGTCGCGGAGAAGCCGGGAACGACCGCATGCCCTCAAGGCGCGGCCACCAAACGGATCCAGCGGG
This sequence comes from Verrucomicrobiota bacterium, assembly GCA_025457725.1. Classification (GTDB taxonomy): domain Bacteria; phylum Verrucomicrobiota; class Verrucomicrobiia; order Limisphaerales; family DSYF01; genus JALOTU01. The sequence continues at coordinate 2,128 of JALOTU010000148.1, read as the reverse complement.
TTTCCGTGCGGTAACTGTCACCAGCGGACGTTTCCACGAGCGCGTGGATCGGGTGCAGGCCCGGCCCCAGGGTGGCGCCCTGCAGATTGAAACTGGCCTGCGATTGATTGGCGACGGTTCCCAGCTCTCCCCCGGTGCTGAACAGGCGGATCGCGGCCACGCCGCTTTGGTTGGCGATGACCTGAACCGGATAGGTCCCGGTCGCCGAGGCCGGATCGACGAAGCCCGGCAGGGTCAACGTGGCGCTGAGCGGGGTGTTTTGAATCCGAACCGGAATCGAGGTCGGGGTCTGGGTGCGCACATGACTTCCCTCGTAAGCCACCGCTGTCAGGGTATGATACCCATCTGCCAGTCGAGTGGTGTCGAGGGGAAAAGTGAGGGCCAGATTCGTTGCGCCGGCCCGGACATAAAGGTGATTGCGCGGCAGCAGATCCGCGATGTTTTCCCGGAGATCATCGTTCGACGGGGTGAAGGTCAATCCCGTTGAGCCCGTCAACGTGAACCGGAGCCCGGCGGCGGCATAGCCGGGGGTCCGGGGCTGGAGACGGAAGGTTACCACCGTCGATGCGGCCAACTTCAGATCATCCATTCGCAGCCCGTCGCTGCCCTGAAGGTCGGGCGTGGCATTGATGGCGTCGGCCAATTGCGCGGCGAATTCCAGCAGACTCGCCGTGCTGGACTGATTTGTCACCGACACGCTCGCCGACGATCCGTTGGTCTTGATCACGCTGAGGCGCAGCCAGCTCCCGGCTTGCGGCGTTCCCGAAATGCTGCAGGACTTGGTTCCGGTGGCCGTGGATTCCACGGAGGATTCACGCGCGGCGACCACGAAGGTCGTCAGGGAACCGGCCGAACCGATCGAACTGCCGGCCAGCAGCGGCGCCGCCGGCGCCGGGGCGGGTGGGGTGGTCGAGGTGCGGAGCCCGCCCGGGGGACGCGGACGGCTGCCGGACCGGGACCGGATCTCGAGTCGGTCTCCGATCGCCGTGGCGGTGATGTTCGCGGGGCTGGAGGCGGCCATGGCGTTGATGGCGGTGGCCAGGCCGACGGCCACCGAGGCGATTGATGCATTTGCGGGGACGGTGTAGGTCGCTGATCCGCCGGCGAAGCTGAGATTCAGTTCATTCCCGGGCCTGGGGGGGAGGTTGGTGAGCGTTTGGAAATACCTTCCATCCACGAACAAATCCACCCGATCCAGGGGACGATCCGGGCTCGAGGAAAAATCGACCGGCAGCGAGGCGATGCCGCTGATCACCTCGTTGGAGGCCACCCCCCAGGCGCCAGCGGCTGATTGTCGATACGGCGCCGCCAGCGGTTCGCCCACCACCAGTCCCTGGAAGGGATACTGGACGCCCTGGTAATAGCACTCGGCGAGGCCGAACCCGCGCGCCTGGTAAAAGTAGACCATCGGATCAGGAAATTTTGTGACCACCGCGCCCGGCTCCGTCACCGTGCCATAACTGCCGGCCGCCCCCGCATGAATGAACGCCAGCAAGGTGGTCTGGCTGTTGGGTCCAAAAATGAGTCCGGCATAGGAGGTCATGCTGTCCGCCATCGCCCCGGGAACAAAGGTGTTGGGACTGATGCTGAAGTTGGCGAGACCGGTCTGGAACCCGAGCAGATTGGACCGGCCCGATACGACGTCGGAGTCAATGCGTTGCACCGTTTCAAATCCGGCCAGCCGGGTGTTGAAGATGGCGTTGTCGAAGAGCGGATAACGGATGTTGCGCGCGGCATCCGAGCTGCGCGCGAGCAGGACGGTTTGCGTGGGGAAGGTGGCGTCGCTGTCGACCCCTTGATCCACCAGCTGCCGGGCCTGCGTCAACGACCCGGCGGTGATCATGGTGGCGAGGTAGGACGGCCCCGTCGCGGAAGCCGGGAGGGTGTCGCCAAAGGCGCCTTCACTGCGGGCATAGCTGTTCTCGTTGCTCTTGGTGCTGGCCTTGAACCCATAGAACAACGTCGAGGTCGTGCTGTTCACCTTGCCGCTGTCGGCCACGGCGAAGGGAATATCCATCGCGAGCACGACATACCGGATCTGGTTGGTGAGTTGCCGGCTGGCCAGGGCCGTCTGCAGCGGGTTGAAAAGTTGCGCCTCGAATTCCGCCAGCGTCCAGGTGGTGTTGCC
>JALOTU010000147.1 GCA_025457725.1 Verrucomicrobiota bacterium | reverse complement strand
ACCCAGGGCCGCGCCGAGCGCCGCCAGTCCGATGTGGATGCTGCCTGTCATTTCCGCCAACATGGGCATTATCATGATACTGTCCTTTCTTCTGTGGTTACAACGACGCCCCCCGCGATCTTGTACGGTCGGGACGCCGAAATGGTTTCCTAGTGATGCGCGGCCTCGTGTCCCTCCTCGTGCGTGCAGATCAGCAGCGTGAACACCGCCGTCAACAGCATGAAGACGAGCGCCTGAACCAAACCCACCAGCAATTCCAGGAAATAAAACGGGATCGGAATCAACCATCCCAGCCACGGCACCAGCACCGCCATGGACTCCAGCATGTTTTCGCCGGCGAAAATGTTCCCATAGAGACGAAAGCTGAGCGAAACAGGCCGGAACAGGATGGAGACCACCTCCAGCACCCCCACGACCATGAAGATGAAAATCATCATCACCTTCATGAATCCGGTGGTATCGCCTTTGGGACCGAAGATATGGAGAACAAACCCCTTGACGCCATTCGCCTGCAGGGCCCAGACAAACCACAGCGCGAAGAAGATCGCCGACATGGCAAACGTCATGTTCAGATCCGCATTCGCCCCCCGCAGCAGCGGGTTTACCACCTGGAACCCGTGATCGGTGGCGTGTCCCCAACCGATGGTGCCCACCCCGGGAATCAGACCAAACCAATTGGCAAACAGGATGAACAGGAAAACAGTGGCGAAGAACCAGAAGGTCTTGCGGGCGAGCTCGGAACCCACCACGCCTTCCAGGAATTCGTACAGGCTCTCCACCATCCACTCGAAGAAGTTCTGCAGCCCCGAGGGGACCGCCTGCATCCGGCGTGTGGCCAGTTGAGCCGCGATGATGAGCGCCAGCGCCACCACCCAGGTCACCACCATGGAATTGCTCACGCTGAAAAACCCGAGGTCAAACAAATCCGGCGCGTGCGGCGTCAGCCCATGATGCTCCCCAGCATGGGCGTCCCCATGCGGCGTGGCCTCAAGCTCCACGCTGTCCGCAGAGACAGTCCCGGCTTCGGCGGCAGCGACGGCAAGTCCGGACAGCGGCATCCCCAGCAAAGCCAGTAATGTTAACAGTGAAATGACTGAGCGCATTTGGTGCGTGAACCGCTCTGAAGGTCCTGAACACTGCTGCAATTGGGAACCAGCCCCGTCCAAAGCGGACGCGGAGTTTGCCGCCGGGAGACTCGCTCGACAAGCGTTTTTTCCGCCAGAAACCGGAACAGAAGACCATGCCGGACTTGGTTGAAGACCCATGAATCCTGTCGGGGTCAAACAAACAAATGGGCGCCGAACGGTTTACAACCGCCGGCGCCCCGGTGGGACGCAGCAACGCTGCCCCCACCTTTTCCCTTGCCCCTTTGTACCCTCGCCCCAAATCCCAATGGCCTGGCCGATCGCCAGTAGCACAGTCACAGAGATATACGCCCGCGAAGAACAGACCTTTCACGGTTTTTATTGTGCGGCGCTCCGACCGGGTCCCTCGCCAGACTCCCACGGGATGAAGCATCAGCCAAGGCCACCCAAAGGGAAGCACGGGTGTCTGACCGAGGTTAATCGGATGCGACCAGGAGGACGCGCTAATCGCTGGTCATCAACCCGACCGGCGGTGCGCCGTCCCCGAAACCAAGCTCGGCGAGCGCTTCCATCAGGGTGGGAAGGCGCCATTCAAACAGCCGGTTGCACCGGCCCAGCGTGTAAAGCGATTGCCGGCGGACACACCATGCGCAATCGTGGCGCGAGAGCGGTTCGGGCGACGTCAGCTCCGCCACTTTGGCGAGATCAGGATAGCTGTAGATCTGGTGACTGGCGGCCGAGTTCTGCACAATCAGCAGCGCTCCGTCATCCGAAAAGAAGAGGCAGTTACATTCCTCCCGGTGAAGCCCCGTGCACACCTGGCGAACAATTGATCCGGACGCAATTTCACGAAGCACGAGGGAATCCCGGGAAGCGGTCAGCAGATGGCGGCCGTCGGGGGTGAAGACCGCGCCGGTATAGAAGTCATCCGAAAGCGTCTGCATCCGGACCGATCCCTCCACGGAAAAGATTTCCACCACCCCTTCCGGAAAATGGTTCAGTGCCAGGAAGCGTCCGTCCGGGCTGAGGCTCGGCAGGGAAGCCGTATGCTCCCCCAGGTTGGCGACGATCCGCTGCTCGGCGGGGTTGCCGTGCAGCCAGACACGAGCCTGCTTCCGTTTCCTGTCGAGCACCACGGTGTGCTGGTCATCAAGCCCCCAATAGCCGCTCGCGGGCTGATCGGTGACGGTTTCCGGGTTGTCCGGCGGAAACATGTTTGTGGCTCCGGATGTGAGTCCTTGCAAAGGGTAGCGGAACACTCCCTGATCCACCGGGTTGACCAGCAACTCGAGGTTGTCCGGCGACAAATGCAGGCGGGTCCACACCGGGCTGAGCCGGGTCAGCGTTTCCGTCTCCATCCCCTTCTCCAAATCCCAGACGTGGACCGAATCGGCATCGGCCGTCACCGCCAGCGTCCCGTCCCGACTCACCTCCAGGGTGTATCCGGAGTCTGAGCGTTCACCCGCCTGAGGAACCAGTTCGCGATAAACCCTGGAAGGGGCGACTTCGTAGCAGATGATTTCGTCCCTTGTTCCCGCCACGGCCAGCCGGTTGCCATCGATCGAAAACTGCAACACGCGCGAGCTGCCATCCAATTCGAGGAGCTTGCGGGCTCGTGGCAATTCCCACAACGACACACGCCTGTCCTCCGAGGCGACCGCCAGCATCCGTGCGTTGGGATGAAACGCCAGGCGTCCCGCTGGAGCATCGAGTCCGATTGTGACCGCCACCTGTCCGGACTTCACATCCCTCACTTCCACACGCGTGAGTTTGGATGCGGCGACGGCGATTTGCGTCCCACTTGGACTCCATTCAAGCCAACCGGGTTTGAAGCGCAGCTGAAAGGTTCCCAAGGAAAGGTCGGTGGCGGTGTCGTAAAGCGCAATCTGACGGCCATGTCCCACCGCCAGCTGATCCCCTTTGGGAGCCAATCCCAGGAGCACGGGGCGAACATCCACCGCGAGCATGCGGTCACTCAACCCATCGTCCAAGCGCACCAACCGGACTGCCCCGCATTCAGCCACCATTGCCAGCACCCGGCCGTCCCTGCTGAAAACGACGGGGCCTGCGTCTCCCGCTGCCCCCTCGTCTCCGCCCGGCAGGAAAGGCCATTGAGCCTCAGGTCCGTTTCCATCCGTCCTCCAGAGCTCCAACATGGAATTCCGCCGGCAGACAAACCAGCCACCATCCGGGCTCATCACAAGGCAAGGTTCGAGCCCGAACCCGGCGCCTTCGAACTGGCGTGAGACTCCGCTGCTTTCCAGGGGGGACAGAATTAATCCCTCCGATGGATAGTAAGCGAGCACCTGGTCGAGTCCCTCGCTCAATGTCAGGAAGCCGTGGCGGGGCGACTCGGCCGCAATCAGGGGTGGGATGGGCAGCCGATCGAGTTCGCGCAGGTCAAAATTGGCAAGGGCCGCAGTGGCCTCGGTGGCAAGTCTCGGGGACGGCATGACGTCCCCGGCCCGCTGGAGCAGGGTGATCGCGTCAAACCGCCGACCGACCGCGGAGCTGTTTCGTATCGCCGAGGCCTGGTTGATCAACCCGTGGTGAATGGCCAGTTCCTTGCCGAACCGCGCCACTTCCTCGGACTCATGTGCCTCCGCAGCTGACTGCAAAGCCTGCCGCATGCTCCGGTTGCTGCGCAGCACCAGGAACCCACCCGTCAGGAGCGACAACATCAGGAGCGTAGCCAGGAGGACCGCCACCGGATGGCGCCGGGCGAGGCGGAGGGTCTGCTTTATGACGCTGGCCGGCACGGCTTGGATCGGCTCGTGATTCAGCCATCGCTCAAGATCCGCGGCCAGCGCCTCCGCCGAGGAATAGCGACCCGCCGGGTTCTTTCCGAGGCAATGAAGACAGATCGTCGCCAGATCATTGTCCACTGCGGGATTCGCCACCCGCGGTGACCGGACCTCCCGGTCCAAAACCTGGCGGGCGACCGCCACCGGGCTGTTCCCCTCAAAAGGCGGGCGGCCCACCAGGACTTCATGGAGCACCGCACCCAAACTGTAAACATCCGACGCCGTCGTCACTTCGCGGCTGTCGCCATCGAGTTGCTCCGGCGAGGCGTATTGCGGAGTTCCCAGCGAGAGCTGGCTCCCGGTCAGCGAGGAGGCGCCCCCGGTGAGTTTCGCCAGACCGAAATCCGTGAGGTAGGCCGTGCCGCGAGCATCGACGAGGATGTTGCCCGGCTTGATATCGCGATGAAGGATCCCCCGCTGATGCGCGTAATGCACTGCCCTGGCAATTTCGATCATCCACCGCACGGAGTGCCGAAACCATGCGTTGTCGCGTAAACGGCAGTCGCGGCTACAGGACCCCAGCGTGGCGCCATCGATCAACTGCATGCTGAGATAGCGCACCCCGGCTTCCTCGCCGCATTCATAAACCGAAACAATGTTCGGATGATCCAGCCGCCGCACCGCCTCGGCCTCGACCTGGAACCGGCGCAGATCCGAGAGGGAAGCCAGTTCTCCGGATAACATCACTTTCAGAGCGACCAATGCGTTCGAGCGCACGTCCCTGGCCTTGTAAACAATGCCCATGCCGCCCCGGCCCAGTTCCCCGATGATCTCGAAGGCTCCAATCTTCCTGGAAACCGTGGAGGTCGGGGGTTCGGGAGTCGACATCGGGAAACCGCATCGGATTTGAGTGCCGACCCGGAACTTATGCATCAAGCGCTCCAGCGCAGCCCTTCCGGGAGCTGACAGATGGGGGGCGCCATTCCGGAGGTGCTCGAATCCATCCGTCGCCCCGCACAGTTGCTCAAGCCTCACCTGGCAGATCGCGCAGGCGTCCAGATGCCGGGTCACCGACTCCAAGTCGTTCCCGCAAATGGCATCCCGCAGCAGGTCCTCGATCTGTTGGTCGGTTAGGCAGATGGAGGCCATGTCACCACCGCGCCGGATCCGCGATCAGGCGTGGCCCTCCCGCGAGGCCAGCACCTGCCTCAAACGCGTCCGCACCCGGCTTCTGGCAACGTAAACCGCCCCCAGGCTCATCCCCAAAGCCGAGGCGGCCTCCTGATGGCTCATCCCCTCAAAGGTCGTGGCCACAAACGCATTCCAGGTGGAATCCGTGACCTCGTCCCGGACCCTGGCCGCCGCCCACTTGAACAAATGCCCCCGGTAATCACGCTCCCATTCGGCCAGCTGCGTGTCCCAGGCATCCGACTCCATCTCCTCTTCATCAACCGTGGCCAGGGAGCAGAGCTGGCGATGGCGGCTCAGCGCTCTGAAATAATTGCTGAGCTTGCTGCGCGTTACCTTCAGCAGCCAGTGACGGAAGCGTCCTTTCGACGGGGCATATTCGAAGCGGCAAATCCATCGGGAAACCGTCAGCAGAACTTCCTGGGTGACATCCAACGCGTCAGCGTGCTGAAGCCCGCGATTGCAGCAATGACCGAAGATGAGAGGGGCATAAATCTCCACGAATTCATTCCACGCCTGTTGATTTTCACCATCACGCAATGAAAGGAGCAGGCTCGGATTGGTGACCGGATGTTTGTTCATCAATTTCCCAAGAAAGCAATCCCAAGGCAGCACTTCGATTGACGAAGTCTGAGGAATATCCAAGCCTTGCAGGCCTTTCAAGCAAGAATTTAATCCCGAACGGACTGCACCGTGGTGGTGATGGCTCCCTGATGAAGTTGTGTGCGAAGCTCTTGTCCCGCACGCGCCTCGGCGGCGGCACGCAGCACCTTGCCCGTGGCGGCATCGGTGGTGATGGAGTAGCCGCGCGCCAGCACCTGCTCGGGACCCAGCAACTTCAAGCGGGTCACCGCGGCCTTCAGCCGGTCCGCATGCCGCCGGTGGGAATGGCAGGCGAGTTCGACCAGACGCGCCTTCTCCCGCAAGAGATCAGCGCGCGCGGCCTCCACCGCCGCCCGGGGTTGGCACCGCCGGAGCCGGTCGGCCAAATGTCCCGATTGCATCCGGGCGTGGCGCAGGCCCTCACGGACGGACCGGGCCACGGAGGCCTGCAGGTCGTCCAGACGCTGGGCCGCCTCGTTCAAGCGACGGCGCGGATGCGCGCGTCTCATGCGCCCCAGAAGCGTGCGAAGTTCCTCCCTGAGCTTCGCCACAAGCTTGTCACCGCAAACACACCTTCCGTGAGAATTTCCGCGGCGGCGCTCGGTGTCGCCGCGCGCACGTCCGCGACAAAATCGCTGATCGTGAAATCGATCTCATGACCGACAGCGGACACCACCGGGAGGGCGGAACCGGCGATGGCTCTCACCACCTCCTCCTCATTGAACGCCCACAGGTCCTCGAGGGAACCCCCGCCGCGCGTGACCAGGATCGCGTCCATGGGTGGACCCTCGGCGACGTCCCGTCCTTCGCCCTGAGCCGCATGCCACTCGTTCAACAACCCGATGGCGGCGGCAATCTCACGGGCGGCGCCGGCTCCCTGCACACGGCAAGGGGCGAGGATCAGTCGCAACGCCGGATTGCGGCGCCGCACCACATGCAGCACATCCTGCAACGCAGCAGCCGACGACGAGGTGACCACTCCGACGCACTGGGGGTACTTGGGCAGCGGCCGCTTGCGTTCTTCCGCGAACAGACCTTCCGCCGCCAGCTTCTGCTTGAGTTTCTCAAACGCCGCCTGCAGCGCCCCCAGTCCCTGCATCTCCAATTGACGAACGATGAGCTGGTATTGTCCGCGCGCCTCATACACGGTGACGTCCCCCTGCAGGATGACCTTCTGTCCGTCCTCCAGAAGCGACCGGTGCGCCACCTGTTCCCTGCGAAACAAAACGCAGGCAACCTGCGTGGCGGCATCCTTGAGTGTGAAATACATGTGCCCGGACGCCTGCTCCCTGAGATTGGTGATCTCGCCGGCAACCCAAACGGTTCCCAGGTGCTGCTCCACCAGGCGCTTCACCTGCGTGGTCAGCTCGCTGACCGTCAGGACACGGCGGGTTTGCTCCGGCGGAAACAGCTCGCCGAAGTCCCACTGGGATTTGGAGGCACGTGGCATGCGTTCGTGGTGTTTCTTCCTGAACCGGGCGGGCGTTGGCTCCGACCGGAGTCGCGGCCAAATTCAGTCGGTCGCTGGAGGCAGGGGTTCGGAAACACGTTCAATCGACACCGCCCTGCCCGTGGCATCGTCCACCTCAATCAGTGCCCCCTGCAGCAGCACCCGCCCCTTCGCCACGCCGAAGCGCTGCGGCGTGTTGGTGAGGAAGCGCTGGATGAC
>JALOTU010000146.1 GCA_025457725.1 Verrucomicrobiota bacterium | reverse complement strand
CCTGATTCGAATGCGACTTCCGGCGCTCCATCGACTGGGCAGGGCACTGGTCATCGTCGCCCTGATCCTGTCGCTGGGCGCCCACTGGGCCCTGCTCCAGTCCATCGCCTGGGCGGGCATGCTTTACACCTACTCGCAGCAGACGAGTTTCACGCAGGCCGTGGCCATGACCTTCGACGGCGATCATCCGTGTTCGCTGTGCAAACGTATCCAGAAGGGGCGCAGTCAGGAGCGGCAAGAGGACCGGGAAACGGTCCGGCTGTCCCATGAACTCAAACTGGACCTGCCCCCGCTGGCCTTCATCTTCGTGCACCCGCCCCAGCCCAGGATTGACGGGTTGGCGCTGACGGAGCCGTCGTTCCTCTCCCACACACCCGAAGTGCCGCCACCCCGCATCGGCTGAGCAGGCGGCCACGCGGCTCTCTGCCCCCTCCACTTTTTCCGCGCGCAGCCACGCTTCGGCCGGCATGCGACCCACGCGTCCATCCGCCGCCGCCTGCATCCCCCGTCCTTGAATGCGTAAACCTCCGGCAACGGCGGCGACTTGTGCCCATTGGGCAACATCGCGCCGGAGGACAGGCCTCGAGCCTGTCGTCGCCCTCAACCATCAATCAACTATCCATTTGAAAAAAACCGCGCCCGGGTTGCCGGGCCTTAAGATTATGAAACTCAAAACTCTGTTCCCGGCCACCGCCCTTCTGGGGCTCGCCGCCTCCGCAGCCTCAGCCGCCATTCTAAACACCGTCCCCATGCAGGGGAACAACACCATGGTGCATGTGGGCATCGTCTACGACGCCACCGCAGGCGAGCTCCACGCCCATAAGGAGCCAACCACACCCGTCCTGGTCCCTCTGGATGTCAGCAATCCAGCCGACTCCTTTAATCCAGCCGATCCGTGGTTCGAAGACCTGGACCCCTCGCAGCAGGGACGGGCCTTCAACCGGCAATACGGCTTCGTGATGGATGGATCCAGTGATCCCCTCCCCATCGGTCAAGCTGTCTGGATCCGATTCGTTTCGGCTTCCCCCGGACTTCAGTCCTACACCTACCGGGCCACGCCGCCCACCTGGTCGCCCATGTTTGGAACCGAGGGTGCCTCCCCGGTCCTGCAATGGAGCATGAGCATGTTCCATCCGGCCTTCACCGTTCCGCCGGTCGAAGGGATGCACAGCGCCACCTTTGAAGCCTTCATGGTGGACCTGAACTCGGGACAGGAGGTAGCAGGGGTGACTCCGGGTCAGTTCGTTCTGGACTGGACCAGCGTCGCCACCTCCCGACCCACACTCGCCATTGCCAAAGACGTGACCGATGCGGTGACGGTCTCGTGGACCACCAACGCCACCAACTACGTGCTCCAGGGCGCGGACATCGGGCAGCCGATGGTCTGGATCGCGGTGACCAATGAACCCGTGGTGGCGGCAGGCAAATCCACCGTGGCGCTGAACCCAACCGGTGCAGCAAGACTGTTCCGGCTCATCAGAACCCCGTAGCCATGCCGGACCCCGGCCAAGCACAAAAACGGTCCCCGGCCGCGCTCGCCGCGCGGCCCGGGGCCTTCACCCTGATCGAGTTGCTCGTGGTCATCGCCATCATCGCCATTCTCGCAGCCCTGCTGCTGCCCGCCTTGAGTCGCGCCAAGGCGCTCGCCCGACAAACCCAATGCACCGGCCAGCTTCGTCAGATCTCACTGGCCACCCGCCTTTATGCGGAGGAGAACCGAGACGTGTTCCCGCGCAGCGAGCATTCGGCCTTCACCTATCGGCAACGAACCTGGGGTTTCGCCCTCCTGCCCCACCTCGGCTACCGCGGCGTCACCAGTTCCTCCCCCGTCTGGACCTCGCTGTTCAATCACCTCTACCGCTGCCCGGCGGACCCGCGCACCAGCAAGTGGAGCTATGGACTGAACGTCTACTTTGAACTGGGCGAATGGGACGATTACCGAGGCAGCCCGACCACCTGGCGCAAACTCACCTCCATCCGCAATCCGGTCGAGACGGTGATGTTCGGCGAGATGGCCGGCAGCGCGGATCATGTCATGGCCCACTTCTGGGACCAAGGCGGCGCCCCGGAAGTCGCCACCAACCGCCACGGGTTGACCAGCCAGTATCTCTACGTCGACGGACACGCCGAGCCACGGCGCTTCGAAGAAACCTACACCCCAGCCCCCGGCCCGGATCAATGGAACCCGCTCGGCCGACGCTAACCTCCACGACAATCCTTCTCCCCTTGCGACGCCCGGCGAGTCTGAACGTCGCGACTGCGCAACGATTCATCCCCGCGATTGTAGCCGACGAGGTAACGAGTCGTCCCCTCGCCAGACATAATTGTAGCCGACGAGGTAACGAGTCGTCTCCCGCCAGGCACTCCGCCTTCCGCTACGAAGGCACACCTCGCCTCGTGCGCTACAAGCGGGACGGCCTGACTCGTGCGGACCGGGAGATCCGACCGGAAATCCGACACGGAAAAATCCGCCGCTTGACACCCACAATCGTTTATATCAACCTATCCGCATCCGTTGATATGACGGTCTCATGAAGAGTGGCTGAGGGAACTGGCCCGTTGAAGCCACGGCAACCGGTTGCGGCGCGTCCCGCAATGGCTAGGTGCCAATTCCAGCCCGGCCCGTTGCTGGGAAAAATGAGAAGACTCCGCAAAACCACTTTTGCCTCTTCTCCCCATGGGAAGGGGCTTTTTGTTTCCCCCTCCCGCAAGACGCACTGGAGATGCCTATGGAAAAGAATGCCGGATTCATGCACGCGCTGAAATGCCGCGAGTGCGGCCGCGAATACCCGCTGACCGCCACCCATGTCTGCGAATACGACTTCGGCCCGCTCGAAGTGGCCTACGATTACGACCGTATCAAGCGCACCCTCACCCGCAACAACATCGCATCGCGACCCAAATCGATGTGGCGTTACCGCGAATTGCTGCCCGTCGCCGGGGATCCCACCGTGGGTCAACAGGTAGGCTTCACGCCGCTGGTGAAAGCGGACCGCCTCGCTGCTAAACTGGGCATTCGCGAACTCTGGATCAAGAACGACACGGTCAATTACCCCACCCTCTCCTTCAAGGATCGCGTGGTGAGTGTGGCGTTGAGCCGGGCCCGGGAACTGGGATTCGACGTGGTCGCCTGCGCCTCCACCGGCAACCTGGCCAATTCCGTCGCCGCCAATGCCGCCGCCGCCGGTCTCAAGGCTTACGTGTTCATCCCCTCGGACCTCGAACAGGGCAAGGTGGTCAATTCGCTGATCTACGGCGCGCGCGTCGTGGGGATCAAGGGCCATTACGACGAGGTCAACCGGCTCTGCGCCGAAATCGCGGGCAAGTTCGGCTGGGCGTTTGTGAACGTCAACATGCGCCCGTATTACGCCGAGGGCTCCAAAAGCATGGGTTACGAAATCGCCGAACAACTGGGCTGGCAGGTGCCGCAACACACGGTCGTCCCCATGGCCTCGGGATCCCTGCTCACAAAAATCCGCAAAGCCTACCAGGAACTGATCCGACTGGGTCTGGTCCGGGAACAGCCCCACCGCATCCACGGCGCCCAGGCCACAGGCTGCTCGCCCATCTCGGTGGCCCAAAAGGCCGGACTGGACTTCTTCAAACCGGTGAAACCCGATACCATCGCCAAATCCCTGGCCATCGGAACGCCCGCAGACGGATTCTACGCCCTCAAGGTCATGCAGGAAACCAACGGATCGGCGGAGGATGTCACGGACGACGAGATTCGCGAGGGCATCCGCCTGCTGGCCGAGCACGAGGGCATTTTCGCCGAGACCGCCGGCGGCGTCACCGTCGGCGTGGCCAAGAAACTGATTGCTTCCGGACGGATTCCATCCGATGAATCCGCCGTGCTCTGCATCACCGGCCACGGTCTGAAGACACTCGACGCCGTCGCGGGCCACGTGGGCCGCGCGGCGGAAATCAAACCCAGCCTGCGCGAGTTCGAGGCGCTGGTCGCCACTGAAGATCAATCCATCGTAAACACCTGATTATGTCAAAAACAGTCCGCATCCCCACACCCCTCCGCAAACTCACCAACAACGAGGAACTCGTCGAGGTGAACGGCTCCACCGTCGGCGAGATCATCACCGAACTCCAGACCCGCTATCCCGGTTTCCAGGAACGGCTGCTCGACGACAAGGGCCAAATCCGCCGCTTCGTCAACATCTATGTGAACGAGGAGGACGTGCGCTTCCTCGAAAACCAGAGCACCGCGCTCAAGGAAGGCGACGAAGTCAGCATCATCCCCGCAATCGCCGGGGGTTAGAACCCTCCCAAGCCCATGCCTGCCAAAAAGAAAACCGCGACCACACGCGCACGCCGCCAGCGTACCACTCCAGCCACACCGGAACAAACCCGGCTCTGGCTCATGTACCCGGCCAAACTCATCCAGGAACCCATCATCTGGAAGCTGGGACAGAAGTTCAAAGTGATCACCAACATCCGCCAGGTCAGCGTGACGGACGAAATCGGCATCACCTGCCTGGAACTCAACGGACAGCGCCAGGAGGTCAAGCGCGCCATCAAATGGCTCGAGAAGCTCGGTATCAACGTCGAGCCCGTGGAAATCGGCGTGATCGAAAGCTGAGCGCCGGTGTGGGAACTGTGGCGTCAGCCATCTTGGCTGGCTTAGCCGTAACCATGCAGTTCAGAAACAGAACCCGATTCTAACACAGAGGCACAGAGGGCACGGAGTGTCGCAGAGACCAAGCGGGAGAAGATCACCAAACAGCGGTCGGGGATCGGTGCGACGAACTCCGTGGCCCTTGGTGATCTCGGTGTCTCTGTGTTGAACCCAGCCCGGTCCCATCGCATCCCAGAACCGCTCGGTCTCATTCTTCCTGGGATCAGTGAGCATGCCGGCCATCCTCGCGTTGTGCTCAGCCAAATACCGCTCGCGCAGCCTGGGCACCATATCGCGGAACTTTCTCCAGTCGGATTCCATTTCTGTTCTGGGTCAACGTCTCGAGTGACCGACCACAGCTGGCGGCACAGCCACGTCGCAACTGTATTCCTCCGAACCTGCCGGGCAAGCCGGGAAACCGCCAAGCAAAGGCGACGGCACTGTCCACTCGCTGACTTCCCCAAGCAATGTGAACGCACCGCGTGAAGCGGGGCAAGGACGCAGGAGGTGGCGACTGGCCTTCCGGCTCAAAACCTCCGGGGGTCAGGCAATCCACGGCACATCCCGGAGCCTCTCCCTGGCTTCCGCCCAGCTGGGCGCAGTCCCCGACTCCCAGGTAACGCTCTTCACTCGACCGATCCGTCCCGACAACTTCATCGCCGCCAAGTGCGCTCCGTTATTCCGGAACGCCACCATGGCCGCGCGGTTTTCCCAGCCGGTAAGCGTCCGAAAGCCCCTGGCCTCCGCAAACAGCAAGCCAGGTGCGCCGTTGAGCTGACGCAGCACTCCCCGGGACGAAATCATGAACCGAACCAAGCCCACCACGCTCCGGACCCTGATCTGTGTCGCCGAGACCACCATGATGTCAATCGACCATACCGTGCGGGATCAGACACTGGCTCGTAAGCCGCTCTGACGCTTTTCCGCTGATTGTTCAAGTTTCATGCAAGGCTTCGGACGGCCAGGGCGGAAGCCAATCGCCCGCCCGCCGCCCGCTCAGGCACTCCTGCTACGCCGCATGCGCGCGGCAAACTGTTCGATCCTCCATGTCACATATCTCAAATGCAAAACCGGATAGACATTGATCAGCACATTGACAGCAAAGCCGCTCACCAGGCAAGCCCACTGCCCGCGGACACCCCAGAGTACGAACCACGGACAGCACAACAGAAACGCCCAAATGTGCACGACCTCCGCGCTGTGCAAACCGCGAAGGACAGCCGTCGCATCGCGGTTTGCGCCCGCCAGGAAAACCTGTCCCCCCAGTCGCCTCAACGGTGTGTTTCGCAGAAGAGCTCCAAAGGTCCGCACTCCGCTCCAGCGAGCTCGGAGGAAGGCGAACTCTCCCATTCGCACCCGCAGCATTGACCGGGGCAATGGAAGGGGCACAACCGAATGCAAAACCGAAACCCAGCCGGCCACCAGCATCAGGACCACGGCGGCATTCACTTGCGGGTGATCACGAAAGGCCTGGTTGAACGCAAGCAGGGCGCAGACGGTGGCAAAGGTGCCGACGACCAGAACCGCAGCCTCCCGCAGCCGGTTCTTCCCCTGCACGAGCGACCTGCTCCTGTTCCACAACACCAAAGCGCCAACGCAACCCCCGGCCAGGCTGGCTAAAAGAATCTGCGTGTAGGCCTCGGAAGACATGGCCCTAGCTCAGCAGCCGAGCGACGCGACGCAAGCGTCCATTTCGCTCCC
>JALOTU010000145.1 GCA_025457725.1 Verrucomicrobiota bacterium | reverse complement strand
GGCCGGAGCCCGAGCATTTGCGGCGCGGCAAGCTGGGCGAAGCGGCGGCGCGGCGGCATCTTCGGCGCCAGGGCCTGAAATTCCTCGCCGCCAACTTCAAGTCCGATCGCGGTGAGATTGACCTGGTCTTTCGCGATGCGGATTGCCTGGTGTTCGTGGAGGTGAAGACGCGTTCCTCGGAAGCCTGGACCCGGCCGGCCGCCGCGGTGAATGCCCGCAAGCGCCGTCTGCTTTCGCAAACCGCGCTGGATTACCTGCGCCGGATCCGGAACCCGCAGATCAAGATCCGGTTCGATATCGTCGAGGTGCTGCTCCACGACGGCCGAATTCGGGAATTGCGTCATTTGCCCAACTCCTTCCCCTTGGAGAAGCCGTATCGATACGGGTGAGGCCGTGTGAGACCACGAAGCGCACGAAGCATTCAACGCATGGCGCCACCCACCACATCCCGCTCGTGCAGGTTCAGCGGAAAGGGCTCCAGGGGCATCGGTTCCCCGTGATCGAGGAAACGTTCGCAGACGGCGAAGAAATCCGCCCGGCGGTTGACGCGCCGGATGTCGTGGAGAAACCCGCCCCCGGCGTCCACCCCCAGCCCGAGGAAATTCATGAACCGCTTCATGTGTTGCACCTGGGATTGTTCGCGCGCCTCGGGGTGGCAGGTCTCCTCGTAGAGCGCCCGAACATAATCCAACACATCCCGCCCGCGCGGGACGAACGGGGGCTGACCGCTCCGCGCTTGGCGGAACTGGTCGAAAAGCCAGGGGTTGCGGATGGCGCCGCGTCCGATCATCAGCCCGCGGGCGCCGGTGCGCTGCAGCACCTCCGCCGCCTTCGACGCCGAATACACGTTGCCGTTGGCGAGCACCGGGCAGTGCACCGCCTCAACCGCCTGCCGGATGAAGTCATGGTGCACCTCGCTGCGGTACAGCTCCTTCACCGTGCGCCCGTGGACGGTCAGCAGGTCCAGGGAGTGTTTGGCAAAGAGGGGCAACAGTTCGCTGAAGACGTCCGTTGAATCGAATCCGATCCGCGTCTTGACGGTGAAGGGGACGTCGAGGGCATCGCGCAACGCGCCGAGAATGGCATCCACCCGCGCGGGTTCCCGCAGCAGTCCGCCGCCCGCGCATTTGCGGTAAACCACCGGGGCCGGACAGCCGAGGTTGAGGTCCACCGCGGCCACGGGATAGTGCTGGAGCTCCTTCGCCGTGCGCACCAGTTCGGCGACATCATTCCCGATCAATTGCGCAATCGCGGGTTTGCCGGTCGGGTTTTCCGTCACGGACCGGAGGATGGTCTTGTCGAGCCGCGACTGGCTGTAGACCCGAAAGTATTCGGTGTAGTAGACGTCCGGCCCGCCGTAACGCGCCATCAACCGCCAGAACGCCCAGTCGGTCACCTCCTGCATCGGGGCCAGGGCAAGGATCGGGGCGGTGCCGGAGAGCATCGCCCGGAATGTGTGTCGGTGATCCACAGGAGAGGAGTTAAACACGGACGAGCCCGCGGTGGAAAAGTTCTCCTTCAGGCGGAGGTCCAGCGGTTCAAACTCGAGGCGCATCGCGCACACCAAAGCGGGGATGAAAAGGGAAATTCAATCCTCCGAGAACAGATACTCGAGATCCGTGGCGGAGAGGCTGCGGGCGAAACCCTCCTCGCCGAGCACGTCGGCGATGGTCTTGGCCTTCTGCTGTTGCAGTTCCCAGATCTTTTCCTCCACCGTGCCGGGCGCGATCAGGCGGTAGGCGTTGACGGTCTGCGTCTGGCCGATCCGGTGTGAACGGTCGATGGCCTGGGCCTCCACGGCCGGGTTCCACCAGGGATCGTAAAGCACCACGTAGCTCGAAGCCGTGAGATTGAGCCCGGTTCCGGCCGCGCGCAGGCTGAGCAGGAACACCCCCGCCTTCTCCTCGTCCTGGAAGGCCTGAACCACCTGCTGCCGGTCCTTGGTGGCGCCCGTGAGCGTGTGCGTGGAGATGTCGCGTCCCTTGCACTCCTTGTCGAGCAACTCGAGCATCTGCACGAACTGCGAGAACACGAGCACCTTCTGGCCCTCGGAAACCAGCGGATCCAGCAGCTCGAACAGGGTGTCGGTCTTGCCGGACGGCGAATCGTTCCCCACCAGCCGGGGATGGCAGCACACCTGGCGCAACCGGGTGAGGGCGGCCAGCACGTGCATCTTGCTCTTGGCCAGCCCCTGGGTCTCGACGGCCTTCATCACCTGCTCGCGGCTCCGACGCAGCTCGGCGAGGTAGAGTTTGCGTTGATCCTCGCCCAGCGGGCAGTCCATGCGTTCCTCGATGCGCTCGGGCAGATCCTTGGCGACATGCTTCTTGAGGCGGCGCAGCAGCAGGGGCCGCAGCTTGGCGGAAAGCCGCTTGCGCGCGATGCGTTGCGCGCCCTCGGCGCCCTCGCCCCTGGGCTCGTAGGTTTCCACAAAGGCCTCCTGCGTGCCGAGGTAGCCCGGCTGGATGAAGTCCACAATGCTCCAGAGATCGAGCAGCCGGTTCTCCAGCGGCGTGCCGGTGAGGGCCAGTCGGAACTCGGATTTCACCTGCTTCACCGATTGGGTGACCTGCGCGCCCGGGTTCTTGATGAACTGGGCCTCGTCGAGAATCACGGCGCGGAAGGCGAACTTCCCCAGCTCCTCCAGGTCGCGACGCAGGATGGCGTAATTGGTCACGATCAGGTCGTGCTGGGGAATCTGGTTGCGGAGATTGTGCCGCGCCGCGCCGCTTTCCAGCACCAGCACCTTGAGGTGGGGTGCGAACTTCTCGGCTTCGCGCCTCCAGTTGTGCAGCACGCTGGCCGGGCAGATGACCAGCGACGGCTTGGATTTCTTCTTGAACTTCTCCCGCAGCCAGGCAAGCCATGTGAGGGTCTGCAGCGTTTTGCCCAGGCCCATGTCGTCGGCAAGGATGCCCCCCAGCTTCATCCGGGTCAGGTGACAGAGGAAATCGAATCCCGCCTTCTGATACGGACGCAGCTCGGCGGTCACCGTGTCGGGAATGCTCACGTCCGGAACCCCGCTGAACGCCTTGAGTCGCTCGCGCAACGCCTGCGCCTGCGGGGAGGCGCCAAATTTGTCCAGTCCGGATTCATCCAGATGCGCGACCTGTTCGAGTCCGATCTTCTGCGCAATGGGCACCAGTCCGTCCACGCCGATGCCGGCCATGGTTTCGTGGGCCTCCTGCACCGCGGCGACATCCAGTTCCACCCAACCGGCGTTGGGCAGTTTGACAAACCGGCTGGTGGCGGCGGCGAGCCGTTCCAGATCCTTCTTGGTCAGCCGCATGCCCTCGACCTCCCATTCGGCGGAAACACTCAACCAATCGATGCCGCTGCCCTTCACGATGACCTTGGGTTTGAGCTGGCGGGATTGCAGGAACAGTCGTTGGAAGGCGGGGTTGCCCAGGTAGTCCGCCTCGCGCGGCTTGTTGGCCCATGCCTGGGCGAGCGCTCCCAGGAAGTTCTCGTTGGCGTCACCCGTCCACAGCCCGGGTGCGGGCGAAAACCAGTCCAGCGTTTTCAACCACTGCACGGCGGGTTCGAGCCGGGGGTCATCCAGGATTTCGGGCTTGGTGGAAGGCCGCTTGGACGGCGTGTCCAGCACCCACTCGTGGCCCTGCCAGAGCCAGACGGAATGATCGCTGGAACTGCGGGCGGTCAAGCGGAGGTGCACGGTGTCTTCGAGCAGCTCGAACTTGAACTCCGGTTTGGCGGTGTGGATGGTGCAGAGCTTGTCCCAGTTGAATCCGTTGCCGGAATGGTGGCGGCGAAGGTGACCCAGCAGGCGGTGGCTCAACTTGCTGACCGGCACCGACGGGGTGACGGCCCAATGCTCCAGCACCTCGGGCGAGGGGGCGTGGCGCAGCACATAGAAATCATTCTCCACCAGCACCAGAGGAGGTTGCAGCGTGAAGAACTGCACCGACTCGAGGGGCTGGATGCCGCCGTCGGGCAGTTTCAGGCGGTGGGTGAAGGACAGTTGCTTGGCGTGGTTTTCCAGATGCGGGACCAGCTCGGCCAGGTGGCCATGGAACCGGAGCGGCTTGCCGGATTCCGATCCCTCGAGCCGGTCGGTGTGACCCCACTTGGCCAGCCAGGCGAACAGGTCGCCGTCCGGCAGCAAAAAGGTCTCCTCGCCATCCGGCCGGCTCTTGTAGGTGGCGGTGATCCACTCGATGAATTCCCAGTCGGCCGGCAGGAAAAGTTCGCGCTCATGCGCGGCGCGGGTGGAAAGATCGATCAATTCAGCCACACTGCGCGGACGCTCGCCGGTCCGCTGGCGGGTCAGCTGGAACTGGACTCCCAGACGGTGGCGTCCGGGATGGTCGGAATCCGGCTGGGCGTCGCAGCGCACGCGCAAGGAGGCCTTGGGCACGTCCAGATGCAGGGCCTGCTTGGGCAGCAGCCAGGCTTCAAGACGCTTGACCAGTTGCTCCTCGCGCTCGGCTTCCTGCACCTGGGCAAAGCGATCGTAGTTCGTGTGGGAAAGGAGCTCCGTGGGGATGGAGCGCTTGGCCCGGATGAAAACAAAGGCCAGCTCCTCCAGTCGTTCCTCCCCGGTGGCCTTCAAGACCCGGGGCCACCAGTCGTCATCGGGAAAGTCCTTGCGCGAAAGCCAGAGCTTCTCGAAGTAATCCTCCAGCAACAACCAGGCGCGCTGGGAATCCGGACAGGTCGAGAAGGTCCTCAACAGTTCCTCCCGCTCCGTCACCGCGCCCTTGGAGTCCGACAATTCACGGCGCAAGTCCGCCAGCGCGCCATAGGCGCTGCTGAGAACCTTGTTATGGGCGTCGTATTTCGACGTGCCGGACGGGCGCTTGCCTGTCCCGTTTCTTGAGGAACCTCGTGCCATCAGAACGTAAACTCCATCACTTCAGGATTACATCATGAAAGCAGAACCGCAGCGTCAGGGAAAGCGCTCATTGCGGCGGGATGTATTTTCCCGTCATGATGTGTAACTACCGCTTTTCATTCTCGAACCTGGCGAGCCGCCGTTCCAGCTCCTGAACGCGGCGGACCATCTCCGGCAGATGCTGCACGGCGATCATCTGCCGCTTGGCCTGACGGTCGGATACCGCGGGATAACCCCAGACGCGCTCACCGTCGCGCAGATTCTTGATCACCCCGGACTGCGCGCCAACAGTGACTCCGTTTCCAATCCGCAGATGACCGGAGATCCCGCTCTGGCCGCCAATGACCGCCTCGTCCCCGATCTTGGTGCTGCCGGCCACGCCGCTCTGCGCGACAATCAGGCAGTTCTCCCCGATGCCCACGTTGTGCGCGATTTGCACCAGATTGTCCACCTTGGTGCCCGCGCCGATCACGGTCGGGCCCAGTGCGCCCCGGTCCACCGTGACGTTCGCCCCCAGTTCAACGTCGTCACGAATGATCACGTTGCCAATCTGCGGCACCTTGAGGTGCGATCCCTCTTCCTGCACATACCCAAAGCCGTCGGACCCCACCACGGTGCCGGCATGAATGCGCACGCGGCTGCCGACCTCCGTCCCGCTGTAGAGTGTCACGTTGGGAAACAACCTGACCGCCTCCCCCAAACGGCAGCCGTCCCCCACAAAATCGAGCGCCTCCAGAACGCATCGCGGACCAATCTGCGCATCCTCACCAATCACGCAGCCGGGCCCCACGTGCGCCGAGGGATCAATCCGGGCGGACGCGGCCACGACCGCCGTGGGAGCCACGCCCGGCGTAAACGTCTTTTCGGGAAAGAACAGCGGCAACACCCGGGCGAACGCCACGCGGGCGTTGCTGACCCGGATCAGCACCTTGGGAGAAGGGCGGTTGCTCTTCTCCACAATCACAGCCGCCGCCGCACTGGTCTCCGCCCGCTGGAGGTAACTTTCATTCTCCGCAAACGTCACGTCCCCCGGACGGGACCGGTCGGCCGGTGAAAAACCCGTGATTGGTGTCGAGGCATCCCCCACCACTTCGCCCCGCAGGTGTCTCGCAATGTCAGCTGCCGTGAATGCCATATGCGTTTCCAGGTTCGCGGTGGAGGCAGGGCGCAAGCCCGCGCCACGAAATGTGGCTGCCGTGGTCCGGACTCCCATCCGGACGTTTCCTTTGCCCTGCACGGCACGTCTCCGCGTGACCACTGATTTAAGAACAACCCCGATCATATCCTGAAGCGCCCGCAGTTCAATACCTACGTTGGGGATCTCGTCCCTCGCCATCATCAGGACCACCGCTTCACAGGCAAACGCAGCAAATGAGTCCGTTCTTTGGGGTCGCGCCGGTCTTCAACCGGCCTGGGGATAAGGTGGCCTGCAGGCGGGTTCACTTTGCCGGCTGGAAAGCCGGCGATACCTCCCGGATCAAGATGCGTCTACCCTGCAAATCCACTTCTGCCACTGGCGCGCAAAAGCGCAGCCTGCAACTGCTTCCAGCCCCGGATACGCCGGTTCAGATTTCGCAAGCCGACCTACCCGCCTCAACCCAATCGCGGCATCTTGGTCCAAGCCCCCCGCTTGGCCGAACTCTTGAGGCAGGTGTTAATGAAGGCCATGCCGGTCCAGCCATCTTCGACGTTTGCGTAGTCCGTT
>JALOTU010000144.1 GCA_025457725.1 Verrucomicrobiota bacterium | reverse complement strand
CATCGGCGCCTTTCACGGGTGACCATTGGGATGATGATGATCGGAAACGTGGCCGTGACCGTGTTCATGGTGATGACCATGGTGCTCGCAGCCGTCCGGCGCGAGCGTCAACTGACCGTCGAGATACGCCGCCACGAGTTGTTCCACACCGGCGTCGGGAGCTCCGGCGCGCACGGTGATGCCATGGGATGCAAAATGGGCAAGTGCGCGTTTGCCAATGCCGCCGGCGATGACCACCGCGACGCCTTGTTCGCGCAGCCAGCGGGGAAAGGCGCCGGGCTGGTGCTCCGGCGCCGGCAGCACGTCGGTGCGCAGGGCTGCCTTCCGGTCGGGATCCACCTCGACCAGTGCAAATTCGCGGGCGCCGCCGAAGTGGCCGTGCAGCCTGCCGTTAACCACCGGAATGGCGATCCGGATCGAGTGTGGCCGGGATGTGGGTGTCGTGCTTGTTGTCATGATGATCGAGGTGATGAATTGGACTTGCAACCGGACTTGCCCGGGCGACTGGCTTTGCGCCCGCAATGGCCGCCGTGCGAACCCCGGCCCCAGCAGCCCGGCATGCGGAACTCTTCACGGGCAAGGCGGCGCGCGCAATAGGCGCGCAGCACAGCCTCCACCTCGCCGCAGAGGTGGGCGCGGACGCACACCCCCCGCTCCTCGAGCGCGCGAAGGAGCGGTTCGGAGACCGCCGCACAAAGAAGGACGTCCACCTTCAGCTCGGCCATGCTTCGCGCCGCCGCTTCGGTGGACGAAGGCACCAGGACGACTTCTCTTCTGGTCACCTCCCTGCCCCGTCGCCGGATGACCAGAAGCAGACGCGCTGCGGTGTCGAGCACCGGTGAAATGCGTTCCTGGCAAATGGGTATGGCGACCGTCACGCCAAACCCGGGGGCAGACACCATGCCAGCCTTCGTCGCCCGATTCAAAGTTGCGGAAGAGTCCGATAAACCGGGGAATGGAAGGACTGCAGTACCGGTGCGTGGCGGGAGACGCGTGCTATTCCGCCTCGGCCAGGAATGGTCAGCGTGGCAGAATGCCACGACGGCGGGATGCCATAGAAAGCCCGGGTTACTTCGCCTTTCCGCGCGGGGAGGCCTTCAGGCCAAACGCCTTGATCTTACGGAACAAGGTGCTCACATCGATGCCCAGCTCGCGCGCGGCGGCAGCGCGATTCCCCTGGGTCCGGCGAAGCGCGTCGCGCAAAAGCAGCTTCTCCATCGCCTTCAGGGTCAGTCCGGCCGGCAATCGCGACGCCACGCCACTTTCACCATCGCGCAAAGGCGGGGGCAGATGTGCCGTTTCGATCAATCCGCGCCGACAGAGCACAAAGGCGTGCTCGATGATGTTCTCCAGCTCGCGCACATTCCCGGGGAAATCATATTCCATCAACCGTGCCAAAGCCCCATCCGACAATCCGGCCACGTCGCGTCCCCGCAGCCGATTGAACCGGGTCACAAAGTGGTCAATCAAGAGGGGAATATCCTCGCGGCGCTCCCGCAACGACGGCAGTTCGATGCGCACCACATGCACCCGGTAGTACAGGTCCTCCCGAAACCTGCCCTCCTTGACCAGCGCGCCGAGCGACTTGTTGGTCGCAGCGATGACGCGAACATTGCAGCGGACGGGTTCGACGCCTCCGAGCGGTTCATACACGCGCTCCTGGAGAACCCGCAACAGCCGTGTCTGCATCGCGGGGGAGATGTCTCCGATCTCGTCGAGCAGCATCGTCCCGCCCTCGGCCAGGGCGAATCGGCCGGGCTTGTCCTTGCGCGCATTGGTGAAGGCCCCGGCCTTGTAGCCGAACAATTCGCTTTCCAGCAGCGTGTCCGGCAACGCACCGCAATTGATGGCCACAAAGCGCTTTGACTTGCGGCCGGAAAGCTCGTGCAGAGCGCGCGCAAACAGTTCCTTGCCGGTGCCGCTCGAACCTTCCAGGAGCACGGTGCTGTCGCTCTCGGCCACGGCGGGCAACAGGTCGAACAGCTGCCGCATGGCCGCGCTGCGCCCGATGATGTCGGAAAATGAATCCTGCTGCTCGGCCTCCTTGCGCAGTTCGTTCACCAGCCGCAAATCGCGGAAGCTTTCAACCCCGCCGATGATCTTTCCGTTTGCGTCCTTGAGCGGCGCGGTGGAAATGCTGATGGGAATGCGCTCGCCCAGGGCGTTGACGATGTAGACAACCTTGTTGGCCACGGTCCTCCGCGTGGTCAGAGCCTGCTTCAAGGCACAGGCGCTCTCGCAGATGGACGCGCGAAACACCTCGCAGCAGGGCCGACCCAGAGCCTCCCGCCGGGGAATGCCGGTGATCTGCTCGGCGGCGCGATTGAAAAAGGTGACGCGCCATTCGGTATCCACGGTGAACACACCGTCAGGCACTGAATCGAGCAATTGGTTGTGAACGGCTTCCTGCATGGGCATGGCGGATGAATCCGCCGTCTAATCATCCGCCTTTGGGCGCGTGTCCGCAATGGCATTTTGCCATGACCCCGCCTTTAGCAGCGTGGCGACCTGCGTCTCCCCGGCCGCAGTCTCTTGGGCAATGGCCCGAGTTTCGGCGCCCGCCGCAAGCTTCACCCGACTGGCATTGCCGGTGCTGGGTGAGGGGACAATGACAACACCGGTTGATTCGGTCCAAACCCAACTCCGTTTTCGCAGCATCCAGGCTGAAGCCCATCCCTTCTGCTTCGTTTGCAGCGGTTCGAACCCGATGGGGTTGGCGCTGAAGTATGGCCTGCAAGCCGACGGCGGCGTGACCGCAACCTTTCTGGGCAATTGCGCTTTGGAAGGATACTCGGGATTGCTGCATGGCGGAGTGATTGCCGCGATGCTTGACGGGGCCATGACGAATTGCCTGTTTGCCCGCGGCATCCGCGCTGTGACGGCTGAGTTGAAGGTGCGCTACCTGGCCCCCATCATGTCCGCCGAATCTGTGAACGTTCGCGCCTGGTTGGAGGAGTCCTCACGCCACGGCTTGTTCCTGCTCCGCGGAGAAGTCATCCAGGGCGGGAAGATCAAAGCCAGGGCTCACAGCAAATTCGTGTCCCATGCCTGAAGAGGTACGCATCACCCTCCTGGTGGAAAACAGTGTCCACCGGACAGGACTACAGGCCGAGCATGGACTGGCCTGCCACCTCGTGTTCGGCGGGAAACAGGTGTTGTTCGATACCGGACAAACCGACCTCTTGCTGACCAACGCACAACAACTCGGCCTCGATCTGAGCCGGGTGGATGTCATCGTCCTGAGTCACGGACACTATGATCATACCGGCGGATTGGCCGCCATGCGGCGCCTGGCGCCGGAGGCGCGCATCGTGTTGCATCCAGCGGCAACCGTCCCAAAATTCGCCGCCGAGCCGGATGGCAGCAGTCGGAGCATCGGCATCAGTGAAACCGGCCGACACGCCCTGGCGACTGCACAGGTCCAGATCTGCGAGGAAAAGCCTCTGGAAGTGGTCGAGGGGCTGTTTGCCACCGGCAGAATTCCACGCACGACGCGACTTGAGGATGTAGGCGGAAGGTTTTTCCTGGATCCCGCCTGCACCCGACCGGATCCCATCCTGGATGATCAGGCCCTGTTCTTTGCGTCCCGGGAGGGAACCGTTGTTCTGCTTGGATGCGCGCACGCAGGGGTGATCAACACGCTTCAACACATCGAATCATTCACCGGATCGACGAAGGTCGCCGCTGTATTGGGCGGAATGCACCTGCTGCACGCCTCGGAGGAGCGGATGCGATTCACTCTGGAGGAACTCCGGCGACGCGACATCGGCGAACTGGCCCCCATGCATTGCACCGGCTGGACCCCCTCCCTGCGCCTCTGGAATGCGTTCCCCGGACGTTGCAAACCCGGCGGAGTCGGGACGGTCTTCTGCTACACGTGTTAACAAGCGGGCCCCATCCCTCATGGGGCGCCTGCCGGACATCATGCCGTTCGCCAATGCGGACACCACCGGGCAGTTGCCGGCCGCGTCCGACGACTCCATGGAACGGTGCGACAACCGCACTGAGATCAGCCGCACCCCGACAGATCACATCCGTCGCCCGGAAACCGTACCTCGGCCCCGACGAAATCAGCCAGGGCGCAGATCTCACGATAGAATTCCCTGTCCAGCATCCCCAGCAAGGTGGCTCCATAGGCAAGGCAGTGGTCGTCGTTGACAATCTGGCCATAGTTGATCAGCGGAATCATGTAGACGACCGCCAGCACGACCCGCTCGGGGTGCTCCTTCAACAGCGGGCGCACATACAGGACGCGCCCGCCTTGCTCGACGTTGCGGTGATCCACATCCGGTTGTGCGAACTGGTGCATGGCCATCTCACCGAACTCATAGACCAGACGGACCGGGTAACGGAGGCAGTCCGGATCGTGCAGCAGCGCCTCGAGCTTCCCGAAGGTGATCGGCCCGTGCTTCTGGTGGGCGACGACCGCCTGGGCCAGGAGATGTTCGCGCAGGCTGTCCTGCCCGAGCTTCTCGAGTTCCTCGGGCGACATCTTGCGAAGATCAGCGCCGGATTGGTTCATGACGAGGCATTGTGATCCTCCGTGGCCATGTTTGTCAAAACGCGGTCCTACATATTTGGAGCTACTGTGCCGGAGGCAGCGGGGGCTCGGGTCGACAAGCGTTTTGGCCCCTCACCCAACCCTCTCCCGCGGGGAGAGGGCGTTTGTCCAAACCGGCATCGAGCACATTTGATCTGCGGGCACCCAGAACGGCACTCGCAACCGCTCCCTCTCCTGGGGGAGAGGGTTGGGTGAGGGCGAACCCCGGAAAACAAACTTCAATCCCCACCCCTGTGCGCCACACTTGAGCCCATGGCCAGTGTCCAGCGCGCGCGGCAACTCCGCAGCAAATCTACCTGGGCTGAAAAGCTCCTGTGGCGCTGGCTCCGTGATCGGCGCTTCAGCGGATACAAGTTTCGTCGCCAACATCCCTGTGGCGGCTACTACCTGGATCTGTTCTGTGAGGAGGCCCGGTTGAACATCGAGATTGATGGCAGCCAGCATGGCTTCCCGGAACAGCAAGAACACGATGCCAGGCGGCAAAGATTCCTGGAATCGCGCGGCATCAAGACCCTGCGATTCTGGAACTCCTTCCTGCGACAGAATCCGCAGAGTGTTCGCGACACGATCTTCCGCGAGTTGCAGGAGCGAGCGCCGCATCCCCTGCCGCACTACACACGCCCGATGAAGCCGCCGGAATAGGGCAGTCGGAGGCTGGGGTTGGCGGTCATTCGGGCCCCTCACCCAACCCTCTCCCGCGGGGAGAGGGCGTTTGTCCAAACCGGCATCGAGAGCATTTGACCTGCAGGCACCCTGAACAGCACTCGCAACCGCTCCCTCTCCTGGGGGAGAGGGTTGGGTGAGGGCGAACCTCAGATGATTTCAACGCCCCCGCTCTGCCGTCCGACGCGATCGCATCTCCCTACAAAGCCTACGGCGAAGCATTTCGACGCGTCAGGTGATCCAACAATCAATGGCATGGGGCTTGTCTGGTGAAAAAGTGACAGGGCCCGCTGCTTCCCGCCGCACTCCTTGTCGCGCCTCGTCAATCGCTGGGGAGCTTACAACTTCCCGTCCAGCTCGCTCCACGGCACCGGGCGATCGTAGTTCTTGGTGGCGTCGGGAACGTGGCATTGCTGGCATTGGCTGCGCGCGGGATGCACTTACTTCGCGTAGCGCTGCTGGAACTCCTTCACGGCCTTCTCGCGGCGCGCCTTTTCCTCGGGATCCATCTGGTTCAGATACCACTTGTGATTGTCGCTGGTCAGGGTCTTCTCAATCAACGCTTCCAGGTTCTCGGCGGCCTGCTTCTTCTCGGGATTTTCCGAGTGCAGGTTGTGGTCCACGAGTTCCTGGAGTTCCGGGATGTACTCCGAGTAGAAGTTGCGCGCGACCTCGTAGGTGCCATGCCAGTGCGTGTAATCCGGCCCCATCATGCTGGCGCCGTGACGGGCGCGCCGCCCCTCGTGATGCCAGATCTCGAACCACGTGAAGTCAATCTTGTTGCTGAACTGCGGCTTGCGGAGGAGCGGCTGGGCGGCCTGGTAGAGCGCCAGCCCGGGCTCGGCGAACTTGCCGTGATAAAGATCGATCAGGGCGTCGTATTGCTCATAGAACGCGCCGACAAACTCCTTGTTGTGACAATTGATGCAAACGTTCTCCATGTTGGCGCGCCGCGTCTCCCATGTCACGTTGGCGCCGGGCAGACCCATCTTGGCGTCGCTGACCTCCGGTCGGACGGAAATGGCGGGGCGGTTGTTCCAAGAGATGCGCATGCCGACATCGTGGGTGACCGGCTGATCCTTGGTGGCGCTCATGTGGCAGGTGGCGCAGGTGGGCGCGGCATTGTAATCCTC
>JALOTU010000143.1 GCA_025457725.1 Verrucomicrobiota bacterium | reverse complement strand
CGCACCAATTTGGCTGCAGACTGTCCCAAAATTCCAAGGTCGACCCGGATTGCCGCCCCGCGGTGGCTGCGGAGCTCCCAAGCGCGTCCTGGGGTGGATGCAAGCAAGTGCAATTTGATTTGAACATCTCCATGAGTTTGCCGTCTAATACGCATGACCCGCCCCGGGCAGGTCGCGAACAAACAGAACAACGAACAGAAAATCATACGAATCCATGAAAAAATTCATTACGTTAGTGATCCTGGCTGCCGCTCTTCCGGTGATGGCCGGTGCCGACTGTGGGAAATGCCCTGCCGGCAAGGGCGACAAGGCGAAGACCGAGGGCAAGACCTGCCCGGCCGAGAAATCCGGTGAGAAGAAGGCGGAATAACCGCCGGCTGAAGCTTCAACCCCCCCGTGCTCGTGAGGGCACGGGGGGATTTTCTTTGTCGGCTCTGATTGACCCAACCGCATTGTCCGGTTTCGAAGGTTGCAGTCGGGGGTGCCGGGCGCCGTTCCGGGCGGATCTGCGAGTGGCGGCCATCACCCGGTGGCCTTGACCTTTAGGATGGATTTTCTGGTCACTTGAAGTTTACTTGAACCATGGCTGAGAAAACGTTGATGGAGCTGCCGCGCGAGTTGAGGGCGCTGGTCACCAAAGGCAGGGAGGCAGCCACCCGGGATAACTTCGACTATGCGATCACTTTGTTCTCCCAGGTGTTGCACAAGGAACCGGCTTGTTTCGAGGTTCGCAAGGCGTTGCGCAACGTGCAATTGAACAAGGCGGGGGGGCGGACCACATTCTTCAAGAAGATGTTCACCGGGGCCACCACCTCGCCGCTGCTGGCCAAGGCGCAGATGGCGGTGCGCAACAATCCGGCGGAGGCGCTCTACCTGGCGGAACAGATGCTCGATGCGGATCCCTATAATGCCCACGCCCACCGGTTGATTGTGGAGGCGTCGGAATCCCTTGAACTGCCGCAAACCCGGTTGATGTCTCTGGAGCTGCTCGCCCGAAACTCCCCCAAGGACAAGGCCATCGTTATCCAGTTCGGCAACGCCCTCGCGGATTCCGGTCAAACCACCCGCGCGGAAAGCCTGTTGTCCGACCTGTCCCGGCAGTTTCCCACCGATGCCGAGATCTCGCAGGCGCTCAAGAACCTGTCCGCACGCCGCACGCTCAACGAAGGCGGCTATGAGAACCTGGCCGATGGCAAGGGATCGTATCGTGACATCTTGAAGGACGCCGAGGAAGCGTTGGAACTGGAGCAGGAGAAGCGCGTGGCCCGGCCGGAGGATGTCTCCGCCCGCCTCATTTCGGAGTACGAGCAACGTCTCAAGACCGAACCGGACAACCTCAAGGTCCAACGGTCTCTGGCCGAACTCTACACGCAGAAGAACCGGTTTGACGAAGCGCTGGAACTCTACGAACGCCTGCGCCTGACGGAACAGGGCACTGACCCGGCGCTCATCCGCGCCATCACCGACACCAAAGTGCGCTGGCTTGATCATCAGGTGTCACAACTGGATGCCACGGCACCGGACCACGCGGAGCAGGCCGCGAGGATGGCTGCGGAGAAACTGGAATTTCAGCTGACGGAGGCGAGGAAGCGGGTGGAGCAACTCCCCACCGATCTGGCCTTGCGTTTCGAGCTGGGCACCCTGCTGTTCCAGGCTGGTCACGTGAGCGAGGCCATCCAGGAGTTTCAGAAGGCCCAGGGGAACCCCCACAAGCGCATTGCCGCGATGAGCGGCCTGGCCCGCTGCTTTGCACAACGCAAGATGTACGACCTCGCCGCCCGCACACTGCAGAACGCCCTCAAGGAGAAACCGGCGATGGACGAGGAAAAGAAGGACCTGATCTACCTTCTCGGGGATGTGCTCGACAAGACGGGCAAGAAGGACGAGGCCATCGAACAGTTCAAGCTGATCTACGAGGTGGACATCGGCTACCGCGACGTGGCCGCCAAGGTGGACGCCTACTACGCGGCGCAGTAGTCCGGCGCACGGTTTCCGCGACCGGCTCAGAAGCGATACTGGGCCGACAA
The DNA here is from genome assembly GCA_025457725.1 of Verrucomicrobiota bacterium. Taxonomy (GTDB): domain Bacteria; phylum Verrucomicrobiota; class Verrucomicrobiia; order Limisphaerales; family DSYF01; genus JALOTU01. The sequence goes on along the minus strand of JALOTU010000143.1, from coordinate 4,333 downwards.
CCAGACCAGCTGGCGCGTGTAGTCGCGGCCTTCGGTGTTCGGGATGGCGCTTTCCGTCCAGTCGTAGGAGTAGGTCAGTTCGGCGGTCAGATGCTCGTTGTATCGATACCCGACGCGCGCGCTCGGGGTGTAGATCCAGTCATCCCGCTGCACCGGAGCAAACCAGTCGCCGTTGTACGCCTTGAATCCCGCGCCCGCCCACCAGCGGTCGTTAAAGGTGTGCCGGCAGGCGATTTCGTACACGATGTCATCGTAAACCGATGTGCTGGCGAATGCGGGCTGGGTGTTTTGCCTCCAGGTGAGCACGATGGTGTCCCGGGCCGTGGGCAGCAGCGTCACCACCCCGTCCACCCAGAGCGTGGTGTAGTTCGGCGCGAATTCCGGGGGCGTATCTTCAATGGTGTGGTGGATGTCCGGTCCGATGCTGAAGTTGGCCTTGATCCAGGAGGCCGGCTGCCCCTCGATGCCGAAGATCGGCCGGTAATACTCCGCGTCGTAATGGTAGGGGGAATCGAGCAGCTGCCCCTGAATCTCGTACCCGAACCGGAACCCGGTGAAAAGCCGGGTGTTTGCCGCCACCGAGTACCCCACATCCCCGCCCATGCAGAGCTCCCGCCGGTCGATGTAGTTCTCATAGCCGCGATCGCGCTTCTGGTCCGTTTGAAAGTCGTGGTAATAGGCGCAGACCACGGGACGGAAGAACCACTTCTCAAGACTCCAGGTGGCAACGAATCGACCGCGATAAACAAACTGCTGCCGCCGGTCACGAGTGGGAATGCCGCCGATGGACGGGGCCCCGTCCAGCACGGGGGGTATGGTGGACGCCCCGAAGTAGAGCCCCTGATCGCTGCCCTGCACATAGGTGAAGGTGTTGGGAAACTCCCACGGCACCTCCTGGACCTTCCCCTTGAGATTCAAAATCGCCCGGTGGGATACATGATTCTCGGAAGGTTCCTCGGTGTAAAACACCACGTCCGGAGCGTAGGACACCGAGGCGTTGAATTCAGAACAGGGCACATAGTCCAGACCCACCCTGGGAGTAACGCCGACGAAGAATGATTCCTGGAAGGGCAGCACCGCCTGCGGGACAAGTGTCAAATCCGGCTCCTTGTCCTGGAGGTAGACGTTGCTGTCGAAACCCACCCGGGCCGCCACGTCCGCGCTGAACGTGAGATTGGTCTTGCCGCCTCCGGCAGACTCAGCCTTCAGGATGCCGGATGGAATTAGTGAAGTCGTGAGAATAGTTACTAGAAGAGCAGTTTTATTCATGATGAATGATGAGACTTCTCCTGGGTTCATGATCAGGGGGGTGGGGTCAGCCCGCCCGGGCGCTGTCCGGAAGGCTTTCGGGAGGGGGCGGATTCAACGTCGTCGCAGGCTGTGGCGTCCGCAGGAGAAAGGTCAGGGCGGCGGCGACGATCAGGAGCACCCCGGCGCTTACGAACGAGGAATCGAAACTGCCACTGGCCGCCTTGAGCCGTTGGGCCAGTCCGCTCAAGGCAAACCCGCCCACGCCCCACGCCGTGAACAGAATCCCGTAGTTCATGCCGAAACTCTTCAAGCCCCACAGATCCTTGGTGAACGAGGGGAACAGCGAAAGGTTGGCGCCGTAGTTGAAACCGATGAAGGTGGCCAGCAGCACGATGACGAACTTGGCGCCGTCGGTCGAGCCGGTCACGGGGATGGCGACGAACATCAGCCCGGCCTGGATCAGAAGCACCAGCATCAGTGTCCAGCGCCGGCCGATGCGGTCGGACAGGATGCCGGCCACGACCCGGCCGCCGGCGTTGCCGATGGCCATGACGGCCACGGCGATGAAGGCATTCTCCGCGCCCATGGTTTTCTTGGCCATGCCGCTCACGCTGCTGATGACCATGAGGCCCGCACCCGACGCTATGAAGTACAGCGTCCACAGCAGGTAGAAGGTCGGCTGGCGCAGCATGGCGCCGGGCGTGGTGCTGGGAGGCGCGGGTTTCCACGGGGACTTGTCGGCAGTCGGTTTTGCCCCCGCGACATAACCGGCGGGTGGATTGATCAGCAGCTGGGCCAGGCCGCAGACTATGACCATAAACGCGATGCCGAAGATCAGCATGGAGGCCCTCAATTGGTAGTTGCCGAGCAGATATTGCGACAACGGCGCCAGATAGACCGGGGCCAGGCCGAATCCGGCCACGACGAGGCCGGCGATCAGGCCGGTTTTCGCGGGGGGAAACCATTTCAGGGCGGGAGGGGTGGCGGAGGAGTAGCCGAAGCCGATGCCCAGACCCACGAGGACGCCAAACCCGAGCAACCAGAGCGCGTAGCTGCTGGAGGTGGAAATGAGCACCATCCCCGCACCCACCAGCAGGCCGCCGATGGAGGCGGTGAGGCGTGGGCCGAACCTGTCCTGGCAGCGCCCGGCCAGGATCATGGCGAAGGCGAAGACCAGACAGCAGAGGGCGTAGGGATCGTTGAGCTGGGAGCCCTGCCAGCCGAATTCCTTTTCAATGGCGGCCTTGAACAAGCTCCAGGTGTAGAGGACACCGAGGGCGAGATTGATGCCCAGGCCGGCGAAGGTGACGGACCAGCCGCGGTGGGGGATGGCAGTGGAGGAAGGGGCGGGAGGTTGTGTGCTCATAGGTCGAAAGTGTGAGATTTGGCTCCTCCAAAAAGGGGCAATCGCTGCCGGGCCGAACCGGGTCGGGCGTCGTCCGCCGACAATTGCGCCATCAGAGAGGAACGTATTGTCCGGCGTCGTCTGGATCTGGTGCGTTCAATCGATTTCTCTTCTGCGGGAGGAGGGCCGCCGGGGTCTTGCACCCCGGCGGCCGTGTTTGAGGGCGTTTAAGGCATGCTGTCCGGGTCACTGCCGGTTCTTCACCAGATCTTCCACGACCTTCGGATCGGCCAGCGTGGTGGTATCGCCGATGGATTCGGGCTGGTTCTCGGCGATCTTGCGCAGGATGCGCCGCATGATCTTGCCCGAGCGGGTTTTGGGCAGGCCGGGGGCAAACTGCAACTTGTCCGGCGCGGCGATCGGTCCGATCTCCTTGCGCACGTGCATCACCAGTTCCTTCTTCAATTCGTCGCTGGGGGTGATCCCTTCCTTGAGCGTGACGAAGGCGTAGAGCGCCTGCCCCTTGACCTCATGCGGCATGGGCGCCACGGCCGCCTCGGCCACCTTGGGATGGCTGACCAGGGCGCTTTCCACCTCGGCGGTGCCAATGCGGTGGCCGCTGACGTTCACCACGTCATCAATGCGCCCCATCAACCAGTAATCGCCGTCCGGATCCACCCGGCAGCCGTCCCCGGTGAAATACAGGTTGTTGTACATGGTGAAGTAGGTGTCGATGAACCGTGCGTGGTCCCCCCACATGGTGCGCATCATGCCCGGCCACGGTTTCTTGATGCAGAGCTTGCCGCCTTCGTTCGGGGCGCAGGGAGTGCCGTCGTCCTGGAGCACCACCGGTTCCACGCCGAAGAAGGGCCGGCTGGCGCTCCCGGGTTTGAGGGTGTGGGCGCCGGGCAGGGGGGTGATGAGATGCCCGCCGGTTTCGGTCTGCCACCAGGTGTCCACGATGGGGCACTTTTCCTTGCCGATGACGCGGTGATACCACATCCAAGCCTCGGGATTGATGGGTTCGCCGACCGTGCCCAGCGTCTTGAGCGAGCTGAGGTCGTATTTGTTCGGCCATTCCTCGCCCTTCATGATCAGGGAACGGATGGCGGTTGGGGCGGTGTAGAACTGGTTCACCTTGAACTTCTCGCAGATCTGCCAGAAGCGGCCGGCATCGGGATAGGTGGGCACGCCTTCGAACATGATGCTGGTGAACCCGTTGCACAGGGGGCCGTAAACAATGTAACTGTGCCCGGTCACCCAGCCGATGTCCGCCGTGCACCACCACATGTCCCCCGGATGGATGTCGAAGGTGTACTTCGTGGTCAATGCCGTGTGCAGCAGGTAGCCGGCGGTGGTGTGCACCACGCCCTTGGGTTTGCCGGTGGAACCCGAGGTGTAAAGGATGAACAGGGGATCCTCCGCATTCATCGCCTCCGGCGCGCAATCGGCCGAGGCGCCCGCCATCAAATCGTGGTACCACTGGTCGCGCTGCGCCACCACGTTGCAGGCCGTGTCATTGCGTTTCACCACGACCACGTTCTTGATGCTCGACGTCTTTTTGAGCGCCTCGTCGGCGATGGCCTTGAGCGGGATGCTCTTGCCGGCGCGCAGCGAGGTGTTGGAGGTGATCAGCATCACGCAGGCGGAATCGTTGATCCGATCCGCCAGCGCGTCCGAGCTGAATCCTCCGAACACGATGGAGTGAATCGCCCCGATGCGGGTGCAGGCCAGCAT
>JALOTU010000142.1 GCA_025457725.1 Verrucomicrobiota bacterium | reverse complement strand
GCGGCGGCGGCGGGCCTGGCGGTCATCCCCCGGGGTGCGGGGAGCGGGCTGACCGGCGGGGCGATCGGGGACGGGGTGGTGGTGGATTTTGCGCGGCACAATCGTCGGATCGGCCAGCTGGATGTCGAGCGCAACACCATCCGGGTGGGGGCCGGGGTGGTGTTGGACCAGCTCAACGACTTTCTGCGGCCTTACAAGCTGTGGTTTGCGCCGGATGTGGCCACGAGTTCCCGGGCCACCATCGGGGGGATGATCGGGAACAACTCGAGCGGGGCGCGCACCCCGATCTATGGGATGACGGTGGACCACGTGAAATCGGTCGAGGTGGTGCTGGCCGACGGCAGCATCACAAATGTGGGGGAGGACATCCTCAGTTTGCCGCGCCAGATGGGGGTGGTGGAGAGTCTGGTGGAGTTCAATGGAATGGAGATCGCCGAGAACCGGCCTCCGGGGTTGCTGAAGCGCTGGCCGGGCTACGCCATTGAGCGGTGCCTGAACCCGGACCGTCGCAATCTGGTGAGCATTCTCTGCGGGAGCGAGGGGACCCTGGCGGGAATTTTTTCGGCGGAGCTCAAGCTTGTCCCGCTGCCCAAGGAACGTGCGTTGGGCATCCTCTTCTTTGACAGCGTGGCCGAGGCGATGCAGGCCACGGTGGAATTGCAGGACTTGAAGCCGGCGGCCATCGAGCATCTCGACCGCCCCTTGCTCGATCAGACACGCGGGCAGCTCGAGTTCGAGGGAGCGCGCGATCTGCTGGATCTCGACGAGCGGCCCTGCGAGTCCATCCTGGCGATCGAGTTCTTCGACGAGGTGCAGGACAAGCTGGCGGCGCTGGAGCGACGGAAACTGGGCCGGCGCAAGTTGATGCTGACGGAAGCCGCCGCAATGAACCTGTTCTGGGCCATGCGCAAGGCGGGCCTGTCGCTGCTGACGGGGCGCAAGGGGGACGGCAAACCGCAGACCTGCGTCGAGGACACCGCCGTGCGTCCGGCGGATTTGCCGGCGTATGTGGGTGGATTCCAGGAGATTCTCCGCGGGATGGGGTTGGAGGCCTCGTTTTATGGCCATGCCGCGTCGGGTTTGCTGCATGTGCGGCCGATCATTGATCTTCACACCCCGGAAGGCCTGAAGCAGATGCGGCAGGTGTCGCGGGAGGTTGGCGCCCTGGTGAAACAGTTCAAGGGTTCGTTGTGCGCGGAGCACGGCGTGGGCATCGGGCAGACCGAGTTCATGCCGGAGCAGTTGGGCGATCGGATGATGCGGGTGATGCGGGAGATCAAGAAGGCGTTTGATCCGGCGAACGTGCTGAATCCGGGCAAGATCATTCCCGACGGGCGTTATGCGCTGGATGGCGATCTGCGCATCCAGAGAAACCGTCCCATCGGGCTGCCTTTCAAGCCTCTGCTCGGCTTTCTTGCCAAGGACCAGTCCTTTGTTCGAAACCTGGAGCAGTGCAATGGTTGTGGCGCCTGTTTGAAACCCGCGCCGACCATGTGCCCCACCTACATCGCCACCGGCGATGAATTGATGTCCACGCGGGGCCGGGCCAATCTGATCCGCGCGGTGCTGCAGGGGCGGGGGGGGGAGGGTTCCGATCCGACGAATTCGCTGGAGTTGAAGCAGGCGCTGGGCAACTGCCTGGCGTGCCATGCCTGCACCCGCGAGTGCCCGTCGAATGTGAACATGAGCCTGTTGCGTGCGGAACTGAATCATGCCCGCATCCAGCGACGCGGGTTGATCCTGCGGGAGCGGCTCATCAGCCATGCGGATGCGCTGGGCCGGGTGGGATGTCGGTTGCCCCGGCTGGCGAACTTCGCGTTGAGGTCGGTGGTGATGCGTCACCTGGTGGGGCGTGCGCTGGGCTTTTCGCCTCATCGACCGTTGCCCTCCTACAGTCGATTGAGGTTTGACGAGTGGTTTGAGAACCGGCCGCCCAACAAGATGGGACGGCGCGGCACGGTGATTCTCTGGGATGACACCTCGACCCGGTATCATGAGTCCAAGGTGGGGATGGCGGCGGTGCGCGTGTTGGAGGCGGCGGGGTATCGGGTGCTGCTGCAACAGGAGCGGATGTGTTGCGGCCGGCCCGCGTTCAGTCAGGGAAACCTGGATCATGTGAAACAATGCGGGACGCACAACCTGGCCTTGCTCAACCGGGATATGACCCGGACGCCGGTGATTTTTCTGGAGCCGTCCTGCTGGACCATGTTCACGGAGGATTACCTTGAACTGGGGCTGCCGGGGGCCGGGGAGGTTGCGAAGCGCTGCCTGTTGTTTGAAGAGTTCGTGAGCGGCCTGTTGGAGGAGGAGCCCGGCGCGCTTCGCTTCACCGAAAAGGCCGGCAACATCGTGATCCACGCCCATTGCCACGCCAAGTCGGCGGGGCGCGCGGATGTGTTGCGCCGTCTGGCCGAGCGCCTGCCGGAGCGAACGGTCACCCTGCTGGACACCGGGTGTTGCGGCATGGCGGGGGCGTTCGGAATGATGTCGTCGAAATACGATTTGTCGGTGGAAATCGCCCGCCCCTTGATTGACCAGCTGGTGGCTCAGCCGTATGGCACCACCGTGGTCGCCACGGGAACGAGTTGTCGCCAGCAGATCAAGCATCTGGCCAACGTCCGCCTCCGCCACATTGCGGAGTTGCTTGCGGAATCTCTGGCCTGAGCCGGCGAACCCCTGGGTTTGGCCGGCGTTGAGCCGGGGCGGCCTGAACATGAGGAGCGCGTATGAAAACCAGTGAAACCCATGCCATGCGGCGGGAGCCCGGTGCTCGCGGGAACGCGCGGCGCTCGCCGGAAGCCTCTTCCAGCCGGCGCGTCATCTGGGTGGTGTTGCTCATTTCCCTGACGGCCAGCGCCGGCGGATGGTTGATCAGTCTGCGGCATGCGCGGTTGGGGGACCAAATGCGTTTTGAGGAGGAGGTGGCCGGTGCGCGTGTCATGTTGGATGAGCGCCTGGCCGCCTACGAAAACTTTCTGCACGGGGCCGGGGGCTTGTTTGCCGCCAGCGCATCTGTCGAGCGACAGGAATGGAGAGCTTACGTTTTGAGTGTGGCCGGGGATTCCCGTTTTCCCGGATTGGACGCGCTCGGGTACGTGGAGCGGGTGGCGCGGGGCGAGGTGAACTCGTTTGAGGCGGCGGCGCGCGCCGACGGGAGGCCGGGTTTCAAGGTGAATGCCGCCGCGGGAATCGAGGGCGACCTGCTGGTCATCAAGTACCTCGAACCCGAGGAAGGTCGCCAGGCCCTGCTGGGACAATGCATCAACAACGACCCGGCCCGAATGGCGGCGGCGGAAGCGGCGCGGGATTCCGGGCGGGCGGTGGTGTCCGGTCAGGTGCGGTTGAGCGACGACGCCATGGGGTTCCTCATGATGCTGCCCATTTACGAATCGGGCGCGGTGCCCGCGGGTGGGTCCGATCGCCGTCGGTTGTTCAAGGGGCTGGTGTATGCGCGGTTTGGCCTGGACCAGGTGTTGGACGAGGTTTTTCAACGCTCGGAGGCCGGCCTCCGGATTCGCATCTTTGACGGGTTCCAGGATTCGCCGGAGGCGCTCATTTATGATTCCGGCGGCTCCGGGGCGGGGACGGACGCCTATGTGCCGGCCTTTACCGAGCGGGCGCTCCTGCCGATGGGCGGGCGCTCCTGGCGGTTGGATTTCTCCTCATCGCCCGCCTTCGATGCCAGAACGTCGCGGATGTTCAGCACGCTGGCGGGGATTGGCGGGCTCGTGGTCAGCCTGCTGTTGTTCGGGATTGTCTGGTCGTTGAGCCGGACGCGGGAGCACGCCATGGTCATGGCGGAGGAGATGACGGCGGCCTTGCGGGGAGCCAACCAGCAGCTGAAGAAGGAGATTGCGGATCGCGAGCGCGCCCAGCAATCCACCAAGGATTCCGAGGCGCAGTACCATTCCCTGGTGGAGAACCTGCCATTGAGCATTCTTCGCAAGGATCCGCAGGGGAGGTTCACCTTCGCCAACCAGCGGTTCTGCCACGAACTGGGCAAATCGCTGGAGGAGATTCTGGGGAAGACGGAGTTCGATTTGTTCCCGGCGGAACAGGCCGCCCGGCACAAGCAGGAGGAGGATCGGATTCTGGAGAGCGGGGCCGCGCTGGAGGAAGTGCAGGAGCTGCGTCTGTCAGATGCGGACCTCCGCTTCGTGCAGGTGATCAAGACGCCCTTGCGCGACAGTCTCGGCGAGGTGACCGGACTGCAGGGGATCTTCTGGGACGTCACCGACAAGCATCGGACGGAAATGGAGCTGAAGCGCGAGCGCGAGCTGCTGCATACGCTGCTGGATAATGTTCCCGACCGGATCTATTTCAAGGATGAGGAAAGCCGGTTTCTGCGCGTCAACCGGGCGATGGCGGAACTGTTCAACCTGGGGGATCCGTCGGAGGTGATCGGGCGGAGCGATTTTGATTTCTTCGGCGAGGAGCATGCGCGGCAGGCGTATGACGACGAGCGGCGAATCATTCGCACCGGCCGGCCGGTGATCGGGTTGGTGGAGCGGGAGGACATGCCTGACGGGACCCATCGCTGGGCCTCCACCACCAAGATGCCCATGCGCAATCAGCAGGGACGGGTGATCGGGACCTTTGGCATTTCCCGGGATGTGACCCAGATGAAGGAGGCGGAGGCGGAGATGCGCCGGACCAACGAGCAACTGGAACGCGCGGTGGCGGACCTCGAACGGGCGCAGCTCTCCATGAAGGATTCCGAGGCGCTTTACCATTCCCTGGTGGAAAGCCTGCCCCTCAGCCTGTACCGCAAGGATCTGGAGGGCCGGTTCACGTTTGCCAATCACCGGTTCGCCAACGAACTGGGGAAGCCGGTGGAAGACATCCTGGGCCGCACGGAGTTTGATGTGTTCCCCTCCGCACAGGCCTCGCAGCATCAGGCCGAGGAGGCGCGCATCATTGAGAGTGGCACCAGCCTGGAGGAAACCCAGGAGTTGCACCTGCCGGGATCCGATGTTCGGTATGCGCAGGTGATCAAGGCCCCCCTGCGGGATGGATCGGGAACGATCATCGGCGTGCAGGGACTGTTCTGGGATGTCACCGACAAGCATCGCGCCGAGCAGGCCCTGCAAGCCGAGCGCGATCTGCTGCACACGCTGATGAATAATCTGCCCGACCGGATCTACTTCAAGGACCGCCAGAGCCGCTACCTGCGCAACAGCCGGGCGCACCTGGAACGGCTGGGTTTGAGCGACGCCCGGGAGGCGGTTGGCAAATCCGACTTTGACTTCTTCCCCGAGGAGCACGCCCGCCGGGCGTATGAGGACGAACAGAGGCTGATGCGCACGGGGGAAACCGTCGTCAAGGAGGAAAAAATCACCGGGCCCGACGGCACCATCGCCTGGGCGCTCAGCACCAAGCTGCCGCTGCGTGACAAGCAGGGCAATACGGTCGGCACCTTCGGCATCTCGCACGACATCACCGGGATGAAGGTGGTCGAGGAGAAGCTTCAGCGCGAGCGCGACCTGCTTTACGCCCTGCTGGACAACATTCCCGACCGCATCTACTTCAAGGACAGGCAGAGCCGGATCATGCGGATGAGCCGCGCGCACGCGGATTTGTTCGGGCTGAAAGACCCGCGCGAGGCGGAGGGCAAGACCGATTTCGACTATTTCACCGAGGAACATGCCCGGCAGGCCTTCGAGGACGAGCAGCGCATCATCCGCACCGGCGAACCGGTGATTGGGCTGGTGGAGAAGGAGACCCTGCCCGGGAACGTGATCCGCTGGGCCTCCACCACCAAGATGCCGTTGCGCAACAAGGGGGGCGAGATCGTCGGCACTTTTGGGATCACGCGCGACATCACTGATTTGAAGCAGACCTCCGAGGCCTTGAAACGAGCCAAGGAAGCCGCCGAGGAGGCCAACCGAACCAAGAGCCAGTTCCTGGCCAACATGAGCCACGAGTTGCGGACGCCGTTAAATTCCATCATCGGTTTCTCGAACATCATGCTGAAGAACAAGGCCGGAAACCTGACCGCCTCCGAGCTGTCGTTCCTGGGGCGAATCCTGTCGAACGGAAAGCACCTGCTCGATCTAATCAACCAGATTCTGGATCTCTCGAAGATCGAGGCACGCAAGGTGGAACTGCAGGTTTCCTCCGTGCGCGTGGACGAGCTGGTGAGGGAAACGGTTGCCCAGCAGGAGGGGTTGGTCCGCGAGCGCCCGGTGGTTCTGCGTTGCGACATGCCCGAGCGAGTGGCTCCGATTCAAACCGACCCCGACAAGCTCAGGCAGATTCTCATCAACCTGATCGGCAACTCGCTGAAGTTCACCGAGAAAGGCAGCGTCACGCTCCGGGTCGTCACGGATGTCCGGGATCATCATCCCGTGCGGATTGACGTGGTGGACACGGGCATTGGCATCCCCGGGGAACAGCTGGC
>JALOTU010000141.1 GCA_025457725.1 Verrucomicrobiota bacterium | reverse complement strand
GGGAGCGTTCGCAGGGTGCGCACCCAGGACATCCATCTGACGCTCAGGTTCCTGGGCCATGTTCCGGCCGCCGAAGTGGATTCCATCAAATCGGCGTTGGCGGCATCGGTGCAGGGGCGGCGCGCGTTTGAAATTCACGCGGGACGACCCGGGTGTTTTCCCGATACGGATTCGCCCCGGGTGGTGTGGATCGGGCTGGAAGGCGCGCTGGGTTCTCTGGCGGACCTGCAGGCCGGCGTTCAGGAGGCCACGCGCGCCTGGGGCGAAGTGGAGGGCCGCGAGTTTCATCCGCATCTCACCTTGGGCCGGGTGAACACGAGAAAGAGGCCCGAACTCCGGCTGATCCGCCAGGTGCTGGAGCGATGTGATGTCGGAATGATTCCCGGGTGGCAGGTGGAGGCCATTCACCTGATGCAAAGCGTGCCAACCCCGGGCGACTCCCGGTATGCCTCGCTCGCCGGCATGCCGTTGGCGGCCTGAAGACACCCCCCCCCATGAACCCCTCCGCGCACCAGCGTTCCGCCGCCTTTCTGGAGATTGCCGACCAGTTCCGACTGGGCGAACTCGTCACCGAAGCCTCGCATCCGGTCACCGCCCACCTGGGCGAAGTGGCAAAGGGCGATGTCGCCGAAGCGTTGCGACTGCTCTTCCGGGTGGACGAGGACGTGGTGCGGACCTACGAGGCGGTGGCGCGATCCGGCCGGTTGCGGGCCATCGCTCAAACCGTCGTGCAGACCCTGCGCGCGGGGGGGCGGATCTTCTTTACCGGCTGCGGTTCCACGGGCCGGCTCAGCATCCTGCTGGATTCAATCTGGCGCGATTACTGGCGGACGGCGACGCCGCGCGGAGCGGCGGCGGATTGGGGAAGTCGCACGTTCAGCGTGATGGCCGGCGGCGATTATGCGTTGATCAAGGCCGTGGAGGGGTTCGAGGATTACACCGCGTTTGGGCGCAAACAGATCCGCGATCTCGGGCTGCGAGCAGGCGATGTGGTGTTCGCCATCACCGAAGGGGGCGAGACGTCGTTCGTCATTGGCACCGCCTGGGAGGGCGTGGAGGCGGGCGCCAAAGTGTATTTCGTCTACAACAATCCCGACGAGACGCTGTGCCGCCATGTCGAGCGCAGCCGGGAGGTGATCCGGGAGGCACGCATCGAGAAGCTCAACCTGACCACCGGCCCCATGGCCATCACCGGCAGCACGCGGATGCAGGCGACCAGCATTCAACTGGCCGTGCTTGTGACGGTGCTCGACAGCGTGGTCCGGGAACTCGAAAGCGGCGCCCCCGGCTCCCCGGGGAACTTGTCGCCTGTCCGCGCGCAGGCCTGTCCGGCGCAGTTTCTCACCGCGCTTGCCGGGTTGCACGCCACCCTCGGGTCCAACCCGGCGCTGTCGCAACTGGCGAACCTGGTGCTGCTGGAGGAGTCCGTCTATCGCGCCGGGCGGAAGGTCAATTACTTCGCCGACCGCGCCGGGATTGATCTGCTCACGGACACCACCGAGCGGTCGCCGACGTATTGCACGCCGCCGTTCCGCAAGTTCGACGACACCACCGCCACGGAATCCTGGGCCTTTCTCCACGTGTCCGCTCCCGATTCCCCCTCCGCGTGGGAACACATCTGCAAACGCCCGCCGCGTTGCGTGGATTGGAAGGCTGACGACGTGCGCGGCCTGGTGCCGGACGACAAGTTCGCCCGCACCGCCGAGATCATCAGCAGGATCGGCTACGGCGAGCTGATGCGCTTCCGGATTGGATTGGACGGAATCCGGAACCGACCCCTGGGGCCGGGCGACGGCGCGGTGGCGCTGGTGGTGGAGTCGGAGAAGGAATCACTCTTCGCCCCGGGCGGATTTCATCGGGTTCAACTGGAGAATGCCGTCCAGGCCGGGGCGCGCACGGGTCTGATCTTTGTGGGTTGCGGGCAATCGTGCCGTGCGGTGGGTGAATTTGTGGCGCAATGGAATCCGCAATGCACCACCGTCCTGCTGCCAGTGCCGAAAACGGATTTCCTGCTGGATGGGGTCATGCGCGTCGGTCTCAAGATGCTGCTCAACGCGCTTTCGACCTGCACCATGGTCCGGCTCGGTCGCGTGATGGGCAACACCATGATCTACGTGGTGCCGAGCAATCTGAAGCTGATCGACCGCGCCACCCGTTACATCGCGCGCCTTGCCAACCTGGATTACGCGGAGGCGAACCGGCTGTTGTTCGAGGTGATCGAATACGTCGAGCCGCGCATGAAGTCGGATCAGGGGTATCCCCCGGTGGTCGGCCTGGCCGTGCTGCGCGCGCGGCACGGGCTGGGGAACGAAGCGGCGGAACGGAGGCTGGATGGGTTGGGGTGACCACGAAATACAGGAACACACGAAAGCCGCAGTCCTTCTGTGCCCCTTTCGTGTGGTTCGTGTGGTTCGTGTATTTCGTGGTTTAAATCAATCGTTCTGTTGTGAATCCGGCTGCGAAGGGTGCCGTCCCCATGCAACCAAGAGGTCGTCCCTCAGTAATTCACCTTCCACAACACCAGGCCGTGCGCCGGCGCGGTCATGCCGGCGATGCGACGATCCTTGTGTTTCAACATGCGCGGGATGTCCCCGGGCTTGAACCGGTCCCGCCCGACCAGCACCAGCGTTCCCACCATCCCGCGGCACATGCGGTAGAGAAACCCATCCCCTTCGATGATGAATGTCAGGAGCGGGCCGCTGCGTTTCACCTCGCACCGGGTCACCCGGCGCACCGTGTCCTTGAAGTCGTATCCACGATTGGCGGCGAACGAGCGAAAGTCGTGACGGCCCGCGAACAGCGCCGCCGCCGCCTTGATGGCCGGGAGATTGAGTGCTTGGGGATAGTGCCAGGCCGTGGTGCGGAGCAGCGGGTTCATCGCCGGGTGATTCCAGATGTAATAGCGATACTGTTTGCCTTTGGCATCAAAGCGCGCGTGGAAATCGGGCTTCGCGCGAACGACGTTGACGATGCGGATGTCCTCCGGCAGGTGCGCGTTCAAGGCGAGGCGCAGTTTGCGTCCGCTGACCTTGAGCTTCGACTTGGGCAGCTCCACGTGCGCGACCATCCCGAGCGCATGGACGCCGGTGTCGGTGCGACTGGAACTATGCAGCCGATGGTGGCCGGGGATGATCCGGGAGAGCGCCTGCTCGACGATTTCCTGGACGCCGGTGGCGCCCTTCTGGATCTGCCAGCCGGCGTAACCGGTGCCGTCATAGGCGACGGTCAGGCGGAGCTTGATGAGGTCGTCCGGCGGATTCGGGCGTGAGGATGCGGCCGTCGGGGGTTTGCGCGGCTGGCTCTTCATGGCAATCCATCCAGGTAGCTTTGCAGCAGGAGGGCGGCGGCCATCTTGTCCACCACCTGTTTCCGATCCTTCCGGCTCACGTTGCCCTGGATCAGCATGCGGTTGGCCTGGGCGGAGGTGAGCCGTTCGTCCCAGGCGCGAAGGGGCACGGGGGTGGCGGCGCGCAGCTGTTCGATGAACTCCTTCACCTTCTGGGCGGCCGGACCGTAGGTGCCGTCCATGTTGCGCGGCATGCCGATCAGAATCAGCTCGACCTCCTTCTCGCGAATCAGATCCTGCAGGCGCGTCAGGAACCCGTCGAAGGGGTGGGCGGGAATATACTCCAGGGGTGAGGCGATCATTTTGAGTTCGTCGCTCAACGCCACGCCGATGCGAACCGATCCGTGGTCCAAGGCCAGAATGCGCATGCCCACATTGCCTCAGATGCGCGCCCCGAACGCAACGCAAACTTCACATCCGCGGGCTTGACCTGTCCGGGCGGGTGTTGAAGCATCTCGACATGACTAAAACCTATCAGATGTTGGCAATGGTCATGGCCCTCTGCGTGGCAAGCGCAGGCACGGCCATGGCGGAATCGCTGGAGAAACTGCAGGAGCAGGAGAAGGAGGCGCTCCAGATGTTGAACGCAAAGGACAGCACCTTTGATGCGGCCCTGAAAAAGGCCTACGGACATGTCATCTTCCCCAACGTGGGCAAGGGAGGGTTCATCGTCGGCGGCGCCGGCGGGGAAGGCCTGGTTTACGAGGGGACGAAGCTGATCGGCACCGCCACGTTGTCGCAGGCCACCATCGGGGCGCAGGTCGGGGGGCAGACGTTCATCGAGGTGATTTTGTTTTCCGACCAGATTGCCATGCGCAAGTTCAAGGAGGGCCGGTTTGAGATGAGCGCGGGCGTCAGCGCGGTGGCGGCCGCCGAAGGCGTCGCGGACAAGGCGGATTACGAAGGCGGGATGGCGGTGATCACCCTGCCCAAGAAGGGGCTGATGGCGGAAGCCAGCGTCGGGGGCCAGAAGTTCAAGTTCGTCGAACTGCCCGAGACCAAGAAATAACCGGTCGAACGGATTTCAGAAGCCGCGGTCATCCATGCGATGGCGGCGGCTTTTTTGATTCTGCTGGGCAAAGGTCGCATTTGCTGGCAACCTGGCGGCTGTGCAGTCGGCGGTGGAGGTTCCGCCATTGCGATTCACCATGAAGACCAAGGCGTCACGCAGCAAATCCAGGGTCCGGCCAGCCAGGAAGCCGCCGGGCAGGGACCCGGACCGTACGAACCTGTTCGACGGCTACGCGTGCGACGAGTTTTTCGACGAGATGTTCGAGAAGCCGGGTGTGGTTCGTCCGCATTACCGGAAGCTGCTGCAGCGCATGAGCGGGTTGTCCGTGAAGCAGATGGACGAACGGCGGGAGGTGGCGGATGTGTCGTTTTTGAACCAGGGCGTCACCTTCACCGTCTACAGCGACAACCAGGGCACCGAGCGCATTTTCCCCTTCGACATGGTTCCGCGCGTCATTCCGGCGCCGGAATGGGAGCACATCGAAGCCGGGCTGGTGCAGCGGATCACGGCCCTGAACCTGTTCCTGCACGACATCTACCACAACCAGAGCATCCTGCGCGACAACATCATTCCCCGCCATTTCATTGAGGGGGCGAAGCATTTCCGCAAGGAGTTCATGGGTTTCCATGTTCCGCGCAACATCTACATCCATATCTGCGGGACCGACCTGGTCCGCGATCGCGAGGGGACCTGGCTGGTGTTGGAGGACAACGGCCGCTGCCCGAGCGGGGTGTCCTATGTGCTGGAGAACCGGTCCACGCTCAAGCGCGTGTTCCCGAGGTTGTTCGACGCCTATGGTGTCCGGCCCGTGGAACATTACTCCGAGGAGCTGCTCAAGGTGCTCCAGTACATCGCGCCCCACGGAAAGCCCAATCCCACGGTGGCGGTGCTCACCCCGGGGATCTACAACAGCGCCTATTTCGAGCATTCCTTCCTCGCCCGGCAAATGGGGGTGGAAATCGTCGAGGGCCGGGATCTGGTGGTCGAGAACGATCACGTCTTCATGCGCACCACCAAGGGATTGCAGGCGGTGGATGTCGTGTACCGCCGCATCGACGACGATTTCCTCGACCCGAAGGTTTTCCGGAAGGATTCCATGCTGGGGGTGCCCGGGATTGTCGGGGCGTACCGGGCCGGCAACATCAGCCTGGCCAATTCCATCGGAACCGGCGTCGCGGACGACAAGGTGACCTATTACTTTGTGCCGCGGATGATCAAGTATTACCTGGGCCAGGAACCGATCCTGCCCAATGTGCCCACCTATCTGGCCAGCGAACCGGAGGACATGAGGTACATCATGGATCACCTGCCGGAACTGGTGGTCAAGTCCGCCAACGAAGCCGGCGGATACGGCATGTTGATCGGGCCGCATGCCGGCAAGGTGGAGATTGCGAAGTTTCGGAAGCTCATCAAGGCCGATCCGCGCAATTACATCGCCCAGCCCACCCTGGCCCTGTCGCGCCATCCCTGCTTTGTGGAGGATCATTTCGAGGGACGCCATATCGACCTTCGTCCCTACATTCTCTACGGGGAAAAGATATCCATCATTCCCGGCGGGCTGACGCGCGTGGCGTTGCGCAAGGGATCCCTGGTGGTGAACTCCTCGCAGGGCGGCGGGAGCAAGGACACCTGGGTGTTGGAGGGGAAAGGCTGAAGCATGTTATCCCGAGTTGCCGACAGTGCCTTCTGGATGAGCCGTTATGTGGAGCGGGCGGAGAACATTGCGCGCATCGTGGACGTGAATCTCCAGCTCATCCTGGACCTGCCCGAGCGGCGGGCGGAGGACGCCGCCCAGCACTGGCCCCGGGTGGTGGCCTGCCTGGGGGATGACACCGGGTTCCGCAAGCGCAAGCTGCGGCCCGAGGCGGAGGTGGTGACCGACTTCCTGCTGTTCGACCGCACCAATCCCAACTCGATTGCCAGCTGCCTGGCCGCGGCCCGCGAGAACGCCCGGACCATCCGGGAACTCATCACCGCCGAGATGTGGGAGCAGATCAACCGCACGCATTTGTGGCTGGGCAGCAAGGCGGCGCAGCAATTCTA
>JALOTU010000140.1 GCA_025457725.1 Verrucomicrobiota bacterium | reverse complement strand
GTGCGCGGCAATGGTTTCAGGGCTCCAATGGGTTGCGGACGACGGCAGCCGGATCACCGTTTCAGGCTTTCACGATGCCTTCGGTCTCGACCGCACCGGTTCTCCGCAATCCCGGCAGTGTGCCGGTCGCAGGTAAATCAAGAATGAACGCCCGATGACAGTTTTGTCATCCGCACCCATTGAAGCGGTACCAGACTTGAGCGTGGCCGACCGGCTTGGGACAATGCGCCGCATGCGCGTGCTGCTTGTCGAAGACGAACCCAAGACGGTGTCGTTCATCCGCAAGGCGTTGCTCGCCGAGGGACTGGCGGTGGATGTGGCGGGCGATGGCGAAGCCGCCCTGGCCATGGTCGCCACGACGCCCTTTGACGCGCTGGTGCTGGACATCATGCTGCCGGGTCGGGACGGCCTGAGCGTGTTACGGGCGCTGCGCGAACGGCGCAACGCCACACCCGTGCTCCTGCTTTCGGCCCGGGGCGAGGTGGGCGAACGGGTGGACGGACTCAATGCCGGCGCGGACGACTACCTGGCCAAGCCGTTTGTCCTCGCGGAACTCATCGCGCGCGTCCGAGCCCTCGGTCGTCGCAGGGGCGAAACCTCCCCGGTGCTGCTCCGTGTGGCCGACCTCACCCTGGACACCGTCACCCGCCAGGCGCGACGGGGCGGGGTGGCCATCGAGCTGTCCACGCGCGAATACCGGCTGCTCCAGCACTTCCTGCGTTCGCCGGGACGCGTGTGTTCCCGCATGGAACTGCTGGAGGCGGTCTGGGATTACAGCTTCGACCCCGGCACCAATGTCGTGGATGTGTACGTCGGCCGGTTGCGCGAGAAAATTGACGCCCGGCATGAGCCGAAACTGTTGCAGACGGTGCGGGGCTGCGGCTACGTCCTGAGGCCTCCGTCATGACCATCCGCACCCGCCTGACGCTCTGGTATTCCGGGATGCTCCTCGTCTCGCTGCTGCTCATGAGCGGCGTGCTCTACTACGAGCTGATCTTCGAACGACGCCCGGCGGTCCCGGTGGAACAACAGGAGGAGCCGCCCAGGCAGATCACCGAGATCCTGTTCCTCTACGGGGCGCCCACCCTGGCGATGCTGTTGGTGGGCGGCTGGTTCCTCATGCGCCGCACGCTGGCGCCGGTCGAAGCCATCACGGCGGCGGCCGAGCTCGTCCACTCGGGCAACCTGCGCGAACGGTTGCCGCGCTCCGGCAACGGCGATGAACTGGACCACCTCACCGGCGTGCTCAACGCCATGCTCGTCCGCCTGGATGAATCCTTTCAGCGCATCCGCGAGTTCACCCTGCACGCCTCGCACGAACTCAAGACCCCGCTCACCATCATGCGCGGCGAGGTGGAAGGCCTGATCGCCCTTCCCTCCGCCACTCCCGCCCAACGCGAGCTGCTCGCCGGGCATCTCGAGGAAATCCAGCGCCTGGCCCAGATTGTGGACAACCTCACGCTGCTCACCAAGGCCGACGCCGGACTGGTGCGGCTGGCGCAGGAGGACGTCCCCCTCCATGAACTGGTCCGGGAAGCATTCGATGACGCCGGCGTGCTGGGCGCGCCGCTGGCCCTCGAGGTGGAGCTGATCGAGTGTGAGACTGCCCACGTGCGCGGCGACCGGGACCGCCTCCGGCAGGTGCTCCTGAACCTGGTGGACAATGCCGTCAAATACAATGAACCGGGCGGATCCATCACCATCCGCCTGCATTGCGCAGGCCCCAAGGCCAGGGTCACCGTCAGCAACACCGGCCCGGGCATCGCCCCAGAGGAACTGCCGCGGGTGTTCGACCGGTTTCATCGGGGAAACGCCGCGCGCCGGTTGCACGCCGGCGGTTGCGGCCTGGGACTCAACATCGCGCAGTGGATCGTGGCGGCACACCGCGGAAGCCTGGTCATCGATTCGCAACCCGCCGGTCGGACCACGACCACCGTGAGTCTCCCCTGTGGCGGCACGCCGGATCCCGACGCCTCGGTCGTTCGAACGGAAAACAATTCCGCAGCGCACAAGATGACGAGTGCCTGTAGCCGATTGTACCGCACAAGGTGACGAGTGCCTGTAGCCGATTGTAGCGCACGAGGTGACGAGTGCCCCTCGATGATTGTAGCGCACGAGGTGACGAGTGCCCCTCGACGAACGCACGTCAAATCAGCTTTTCGAGCAGACCACTCCGCCTCCTCTGTTCCCTCCTGCTCAAGCCGCACCGTTACGGCTTGGGTCCACCCACAAGGCTCGAAGACCCCATCCGACTCGATCTTGCCCTCAAGCCCTGCCAAAGCTTATTTGTCAACTATTTAGATACGACCCCATTGCTCTTTTCTTAAAGCTGCCGGCATGGTGCGGCTGGGCGCGCCGCTCGACTTCGTGATGGAGCAGGTCAGTATCCCTCGGCTTTGGCTTTGATGCTGCGGCGCGTGTCGGCCACGCCCACGTAACTGCCGGATTCGCTCACCCAGACGGTCTGGGCGTCTCCTTGCGGCCGGGGTCCGTAGCGGACCACCGTGTGCCCCAGCTCCTGGAGCGACCTCATCAACTCCGGGTAACGTTCCGGCGCTTCGAACTGGAGCTGGTCGGGCAGCCACTGATGCGACAACCGCGGCAACTCGACGGCCGATTGAACCGGCATCCCGAAGTCGAAGAGGTTTACAATGAGGCACAAAATGGTGTGCGGGATGCCCTGACTCCCCGGGGTGCCGGTCACGAGCCGGATGCGGCCGTTCTCGGTCACGATGGTCGGCGTTTGCGAGCTGATGGGCCGCTTACCGGGCGCGATGGTGTTCGGCGCGGTTCCCAACTTGCCGTCGGCACGGGTGAAGCCGGAAAACAGGTTGAAGCCAAACATATTGTTGTTGAGCAAAAAGCCCATGTCTTTGACCACGATGCGTGTGCCCCAGAGGCGTTCGAGCGTGTAGGTGTTGGCGACCGCCATCCCCCTCTGGTCAATGATGGAGAAGTGCGTGGTGTCAAGGCCTTCGTCACTCACCGGGATATCCGGGGCCAGGTCCCGACTTCGGGTTGCCTGGTGAAGATCGATGGCTTCCGCGAGTTGCTGGCCGTATTCGCCGCACGTGAGCTTCCCGGGAATCTGGACGAAGGCGGGATCCCCGACATAGCGAGCGCGATCACAATTGGCGCGGCGCATCGCTTCAGCCATGACATGAAGCGTCTCGGGGGACCACCGTCCGCGCGCCTGGAGATCAAAGTTCTGCAGGATGTTCAGCTCCTCCAACAGGCAGATTCCTCCGGCACTGGGGGGCGGCGGAACGTACACGTCATACCTCCCTCGATAGCGTGTGCTCAGCGGTTCACCTTCGACCGCGCGGTAGCCGGCCAGATCTTCAGCCGTGATGATGCCTTTGCCCCGTTCCATTTCGGCGACAATCTGCTCGGCGATCGGCCCGGTATAGAAGGCGTTGGGACCACCAGTGGCGATCAGTTCCAGCGTGCGCGCCAGATCGGGTTGGACCAAACGATCCCCTTCCTGCCACGGGTCGCCACCCGGTTTGCCGAAGACGCGCTGGAACTCGGCCTTGTCCGGCGAGTCCGCCAAGTAAGTGTTCAGAAGATCCGCCAGGTTGGGGTCCACAATGAATCCGTCACGAGCCAGCGCAACGGCCGGGGCCAGGAGGTTCGCCCAAGGCAGGGAGCCAAATCGCTGGTGCGCCAGCGCCAGACCGCGCACCGTTCCTGGAACCGCCACAGCCTTGTGGGTGTATTGCGAATCCTCCCGGGTGAACATGTTCTGTCGGGCGGCAGCCGGAGCGGTTTCGCGGTAGTTGAAGGCCACCGGCTTGCCCTCTCCAGGTGCCGGATGCACCAGCATGAATCCCCCCCCGCCCAGGTTCCCCGCCGGCGGATAGGCCGCCACGAGGGCAAAGGCCGTGGCCACCGCGGCATCCACGGCGTTGCCGCCTTGTTGCAGAATGGACCGACCCACCGCCGAGGCTGGACCGGACACCGAGACCACCATGCCGTTCAAACGCTCGACTGCTTCGCACGAGTATTTGCCGGGAGGAGACAGCGGCTTATCCTCGGTTTGGGTCGGCAGTTCGGCGCGCCCATTCATGGACAAGGCGAGCAAGGGAATGAGTAGCGTTCGAAGGTGGTGATTCATCTTCTCTTCAGGGATCAAGGCCGCAGTCCAGGGAGTCTGCCGCGATGGGTTGTGCGGCAGCCGGCGCTCGTTCTCCGCGCGCCAGCGCATGCGCCCCGATGTGCAGCACTATGCAGGTAAACAAGAACACGCCGACCACCACCGGCCAAAACAGTCCGGCATGGGCAGAGTTGCGCATCCAACCATACACAGCCAGCGCGAACGCCGCCCCGAGCATGCGGCCAAAGCCGTCGCCCAGATGGAGCAAGCCCAGGCAGGTGGCCAGGCTTTCTTCCTTGCTGTGTTTCTTCGCGGTTTCATCAAAACACGGGGTCATCAAGACTTCCCCGCAAATGAACACGACGATCGCCACCGGCAGCATGATGGCATGCGGAATGAACATCAGGAGTAGCAACCCGGCGCAATAGAGAAGCACGGAAGTCATGGACCACCATTCCCACTTGAACCCCCGGCGATACAGGATCGCGGACATATACACCGCCAGGAAGTGCGCGCCGACGATCGTGGTGAACAGACTGGTCAACGAAATGATCCAAACGGGTCTGTTCGATTGATACTGGTCAATGACGTACTTGGGAATGACGGTGCCCCAACAGCCGTAGGGCAGAACCACGGCGAACCGCCGCAGCGCATCGGACAAGAACACCCGGTTGTGCAACAAAACCTTCATGTTGGCGACGCACCAGGTTTTCTTGCGCGGGGCGGCTTCCGGTAGCGGTGGCGCGGCAAACCCAATGGCCAACGGCAGATACAGCAGCCCGAGCAACACTGCATGCGCCTGGTAGCCAATGCGAGCGGTCACGCCGTAGGCGATGCTGTTGCCGAAGAACGATCCCAGATTGAGCAGCGTGGCGCGCTTGGCCACGGAACGACGCAGCATCTCCGGGCTGGAATGCAGCACGAGGATGGTGTTGAGCGAGATCTTTCCGAGAACGAAAGCCATCCCTGCGAGAAAGACTGCGCTGGCGGCAACCCAGAATCCCGGGCTGGTCGAGATTACGAGAAAGCTGCCCGCCCCCAGTCCGATGCTTGTCCCCAGCGCAACACGGACCGACGTCCGATCCGTGTACCAACCCGCGAGGGGCGCACCCAGGGATTGGGCCAGAACATAGCCATTCAGCATCCCGGCGATCTGGAGATACGAAAATCCCCCGAGATGCTCGAACAAGGGAAAGATGTAAGGCTGAAACGCACCGCGCGCGAGGAACAGCAGGCCGATGCCCAGGCACACGAGCCAGATCGCCAGAGTTGAATCCGTTCGCGCCCGCATCTTAGTCCACCAGGTAGAGGTCGGCCCACGACGCGATTTGATCCACGTTGTCCCGGACCGCCTCGGCGTGGTCGGAGGAAAGCTCGATGTAAAGGGGCGCGCGATAGCCGTCTTTCGAGAGTCCCACGGTTTGCCCCGGTTGCGCCCGGACTTCGTGATACAAATAGGTCGGAAGCTTCTTGAGTCGGTCGAGCTGGCGGACGGCGCGGAAGATCCCTTTGCTTCTGGCAAAGGGCGTAACTATGGCGGCGGCAGCCTGGCGCGCTGGGCGCAGATCCGGCTTTTCTCCCCGCAGGATTTGGTAATAGGCGTGAATAAAGTCCATGCCGAACGCCAGTTCCAGAATGCGCAGCCGGTTGCCGCCCGGACGCGCCGCGATCTCGCCGAGCTTCGTACCGATGAATTCGACGTGAGCCGCACAATCGGTCATGTCCAGCGCCTGCATTCCTGCCACCGCCAACCGCTCGAGGTGGCTCCGCTCCACCTCACTCAACCGGGAAGGCACGATCCGCGCGAAGTGATGATAGTCGTCCAACCCCACATCCTTCCCTTTTAGCACATCCACGACGGGAGTGGGATAGACCCGGCCCGCGTGGTCCGCCAGGCAGTCAATGGACCGGTCGTTGCCGTGCAAATACTCCGCCAGCACCACCGTAAGCGGGGTGCTGCTTTGGCCCAGTTGCTGATAATAGCGGGGCACTTCACTGATCATCGCCCGGTAATGGGCCAGCAGCATTTCGGGATCGGTGTTGCGCGTGGACCACATGCTGGCGGCGGCATTGGCTGGTTGAAGGAAGACCGGGTAGCCCAGTTGATCGGCGAAACGCAACAGCTCGGCCTCGGAAGTCACCTCATGAAAACGGGCGGCAGCCGAGGGATTGATCCGCTCATGAAAACGCCGGCGCATCACGCTCTTGTCCCGGCACACGTTGGCGGACGCGGGGGAGAGGCCCGGAAGTCCAAGTGCGGCGGCGACGGCGGCCGTGTGCGAGACATAATACTCGATCACGTTGAACAAGCAGGCGATGCCCCAGCGCTGTTGAATCTGGCGGACGGTCTCGACCAGTTC